>NZ_JAGQDB010000052.1:0-17541 GCF_024346495.1 Cyanobium sp. A1C-AMD
ACACTCATTCAAAAAACTACTCTCAACATAACTAGACACCCACCTGGGCGGCGATGACTTTGACAAAGTTATCGTTGATTACCTAGCCGCCAGCTTCAAAGCCAATGAGGGCATTGATCTGCGCCAGGACAAGCAGGCGCTGCAGCGTCTCACTGAAGCGGCAGAGAAGGCCAAAATTGAGCTTTCAAGCGCTACCCAGAGCGAAATCAACCTGCCGTTCATTACGGCCACCCCAGAGGGTCCTAAGCACCTCGACCTCACCCTCACCCGGGCCAAGTTTGAGGAGTTGGCCTCGAAGCTGATCGACCGTTGCCGCGTGCCGGTGGAGCAGGCCCTTAAGGACGCCAAGCTCTCCTCCGCTGAACTCGATGAAATCGTGATGGTGGGTGGCTCCACCCGCATCCCGGCGGTGCTTGAGCTGGTCAAGCGCGTTACCGGCAAGGACCCCAACCAAACCGTTAACCCAGATGAAGTCGTGGCCGTTGGTGCCGCGATTCAGGGCGGTGTGTTGGCCGGTGAGGTCAAGGACATCCTGCTGTTGGACGTCACCCCCCTGTCTCTAGGCGTTGAAACTCTTGGCGGCGTGATGACCAAGATGATCACCCGCAACACCACCATCCCCACCAAGAAGACCGAGGTGTATTCCACGGCGGTGGATGGTCAGACCAACGTGGAGATCCACGTGCTCCAAGGTGAGCGCGAGATGGCCAGCGACAACAAGTCGCTCGGCACCTTCCGCCTCGACGGCATTCCTCCTTCACCCCGCGGCGTGCCCCAAATCGAGGTCACCTTCGACATCGATGCCAATGGCATCCTCAGCGTCACCGCTAAGGACAAGGGCAGCGGTAAGGAGCAGAGCATCTCGATCACTGGAGCCTCCACCCTCAGCGACAACGAGGTGGAGAAGATGGTTAAGGATGCCGAGAGCAACGCTGCTACCGACAAGGAGAAGCGCGAAAAGATCGACCTGAAGAACCAGGCCGAAACCCTCGTTTATCAGTCGGAGAAGCAGCTCGGCGAGCTCGGCGACAAGGTGGGGGCTGAGGACAAGGCCAAGGTGGAATCCTCCTCCGCCAAGCTCAAGGAGGCGATCGCTAAGGAAGACTTCGACACCATGAAGTCTGAGCTCGAGACCCTGCAGCAGGCCCTGTATGCCGCTGGTGCCGCCGTGTACCAGCAGGCTGCAGGATCTGAGGCCGGCGGCGCCGCTCCTGGTGGCAATGGTGCTGGTGCCGCAGACTCCAGCCCCGCCGGCGACGATGTGATCGACGCTGAATTCACCGAGAGCAAGTGATCAGATTTACTGAGCGCCTTTAGGTGATCTTTAGCCCCCCGTAAGGGGGGCTTTTTGCTGGGCTCAGGGTCTGGCCGGTTTGTCAGCCTTGCTCAAGTTGGTCGGCCACCCATTCCGCTGTCGCCGGTGCCAGCAGCACGCCATTGCGGTAGTGGCCGCTGGCCAGCACTAGGCCCGGCTCCAGCTGCTCGAGCAGGGGCGCAGGGCGGCCGATGGGATGGGGCCTGTGGCCTTGCCACTGGCGTACCACGGTGGCCTGTTGCAGCCACTCTGGCGCGGCACCACCTAGCTGTTGCAGGTTGGCGAGGGCGGCCGGATCGGCTTGATCGCCAGGCTCCAGGGTGGCCCCAAGCCAAAGCCTGCCGCTGGCACGGGGCACCAGGTTGAGCCCCTGCCACACCACTGCCCCAGGCCAGGAGAGCTCTCCTGGCCTGGGGCTGGCGCTGCTCCAGTTTGTGGGGAGTGGCAACTCCAGTTCCAGGGCCTGGCCTAACACCGGCTCCATGGGTACCTGGTGGCCTAGGTCCGCCAGCAAAGCGGCACTGGCCACCCCGGCGCTCAGCGCCAAAGCATCCACCTTCAGAAGCTCGCCGCTGCGAGTGTGCACGCTCCAGCCACCGGGGCGTTGCTCGAGGCGCTCAACCCGATCGCAGCAGGTCTGCAGACCCAGCCGCAGGCCATCGGCTAGCAGGGCTGCGAGGGCGGGCCCGGGATCCAGCTGCCCGTCGGCCGGAGAGTAGAGCCCGCCCAGGGCTCCGATCGGCAGGGCTGGAGCCAGGGCGTCAAGCCGGGGCTGGTCCCAGAGCTCCAAGGCAAATCCCTGCTGCCGCCGGCTTGCCACCAACTGGCGCTGGCGCTCCAGCTCCTCAGGCGTGCTGGCCAGCAGCAGCAAGCCGGGCCGCCAGGGCAGCTCCCAGCCCTGGCCCTGCAATTGCTGACGCCATTGGCCCCAGAGCTCGAGGCTGCGTTGACGCAACCGCCAGGCTCGGCCGCTGTTGCGGTGAAACACCTGGGCCATGAGCACCCCCAGGGCCGCCTCGCTGCCTGAGCTGGGGTCGCGCTGGCCGTCCAGGCCAGGATCAATCAGCAAAACTCGGTGGCCACGCTGCAGCAGTAGCCAGGCGCAGGCCCGACCCACTAAGCCGGCGCCGATTACAGCGATCGAAAGGCGCCTAACGGCTGATCCGACGGGATGGGTCTTCTGAATCAGATCTGCTTGAGGTCTTCCTGCACTTGGGTGGGCAACACCTGGGCATAGAGACCAAAACCGCTCGCCACCTTGATGTAACCCTTGCGCAGCTTGTCGCCGTCTTGAAGGCGGGCCGCCTCATCGAGCTGGGCTAGGGCCGTTTTCAGGGCGGTGGCAAGCTTCTCGGCCTCGGGGCGGTCGGCGGGCAGCAGCCTTTGGTTGATGTAGCTCATTTCCCGGCCCACTTCCTGCATGGGGCCGTGGATCAAATTGGCGGTGAATACCCAGTTGCGATCATTTACGAGGGCGGCCAACTCGGGCAGGCGGTTGCGGGCTGCCAGGAAGCCCTCCGCTTGGCGCTCGATCAGGGCCATGTCCTCTGGGCTGATGGTCGGCGGCTTCTTGCCCTGGCTGCCGTCACAGGCGCTCAGGCCGAGGCAGAGCACGGTGGCAAGGCAGAGCACCAGTAAACGGCGCAGCTGCTGGGTGAAAGCGGTTTGGGTGAAAGCAGTTTTACTGAAAGCAGTGAAAACCGCAGGAATCCGCGCAGAAGCCATCAGCAGGTACCAATACCTTTTCGTGGGGGTGAGTTTATCGGGGCGGGCTGGCTCTTCCGGCCTGTCTGTTGCCCCTCGCAACCTGGCCCTAAATGCCGCCGAGGTGCTACGTCTGAACCGACGTTGACCATGGCCATGACTACCGCCACTGCCATCCTGCAGATGATCTGCCCGGATCAACCCGGACTAGTGCGGGAATTGTCTGGTTGGGTGGCGGCTAACGGCGGCAACATCGTGCACGCCGACCACCACAGCGATCAAGGCGCTGGCTTGTTTTTGAGCCGGATCGAGTGGCAGCTTGAGGGTTTCGGGTTGCCGCGGGAGGCGATCTGTCCCACGGCCAGCGCCCTGGCGGAGCGCCTGGGTGGCCAATACAAGGTGAACTTCTCAGATGTGCGCCCGCCGGTGGCGATCTTCGTGAGCAAGCAGGACCACTGCCTGCTGGATTTGCTGTGGCGCACGCGTACGGGGGAGTTGCCGATGCAGGTGCCGCTGGTGATCTCCAACCATCCCGACCTTGGCGCCCTGGCCGAGGAATTTGGGGCCCGCTTTGCCCATGTGCCCATCTCAGCCGCCAACCGGGAGGAGGCTGAAGCACGGCACTTGGAGCTGCTTGCCGAGCACGGCATCGAGCTAGTGATCCTGGCCAAGTACATGCAGGTGCTGACGCCGGCATTTTTGGAGAGCTTTGATCCACCGGATGCTTTCCACCGAGTGATCAACATCCACCACTCTTTCCTGCCTGCCTTCCAGGGCGCCCAGCCTTATCACCGGGCCTGGGAGCGGGGCGTGAAGCTGATCGGTGCCACCGGTCACTACGTGACCGAGCAGCTGGATGGGGGGCCGATCATTGCCCAATCCACCGTGCCCGTGGGCCACCGCGATGAGGTCCCTGACCTGATCCGCCTCGGCCGCGACTGCGAACGCCTGGCCCTAGCCCGGGCCGTGCGCCTGCACCTCAAGCGCCAGGTGATGGTTTACCGGGGGCGGACGGCGGTGTTTGCTTGAGGTTCAGGCAGCTTCGCCGAGCGCATCAAGCCTGTGTTTGGCGAGAGTCGCCGCAGGCAGCGGTCCCTCCAGGTGCGCCCAGGGCAGCACCCGCTCGCTGTTCCAGGTTGCGTGGATCACTTCCTCCCAGGCTGGTGGGCTCTCAAGGCCTGAGGTTTGCTCCCGCACCGCCCGATATGCCTGCTTCCAGCCCCCCAGGCTCTCGTGTTTGCCGCGGGCGGCGGCGATCACCGGCGCTAGGCGCCGGTCGCTGCGAGACAGCAGGGCCTGGATCACGCTCCAGCCATAGCTTTCGGGGCGCAGCTCGATGCCCTTGGGCTTGAGCCGCTTGGCCAGCAGCTTGAGTCGCTTGTCGGCTTCGGGACGCACCCCCTGCCACTGGAACGGGGTGTGGGCCTTGGGCACGAAGCTGCTCACTCCCAGGGTGAGCCTCAGGCCGGGAGTGGCTTTTTTCAGAGCTAGCAGCAGCTCGGCGGTGGCTTCCACATCGGTTTCTTCTTCCGTAGGCAGGCCCACCATTCCGTAGAGCTTCAGGCCCGTGAGCCCGCCCTCCTTGGCGTAGCGGGCGGCGGCGTAAATCTCTTCGGTGGCGAGTTTCTTGTTCACCACCTGGCGCATGCGCTCGCTGCCGCTCTCGATGGCGATCGTGAGCGATTTGCTGCCCCGTTTGGCCAGAATTCGGCCCAGCTCGGCGGTCACGGTGGCGGCCCGCACCGAGCTGACGCTCACCCGCGTGCCTTCAAAGCGGTCCTGGTCGAGCCAGGCCAGCAGGTCGGCGAATTGGGGGTGCTGGGTTACTGAGGCCCCCAGCAATCCCAGGCGTTGGGTGGCGACCAAACCCTTCTCTACCGCTGGGATCAGGCCGTCTTCCAGGCTGGGGGTGCGAAACGGCAGGGTGAGGTAGCTGGCCAGACAGAAGCGGCACAGCTCCGGACAGCTGCGCGCCACCTCCACCATGTGGATCGAGGGCCAGGCCGCCTCCGGGGTGATCACAGTCGAGTGGCTCAAGGTGTTGCCGCGCCAGGTCTGCTTGGCCACCGTGGCCGGGATACTCGCTTCTGTTGGCTCCACCGCGAGCAGATCGCCCTCGGGGCTGTAGCGGGGGGCATAGAGGCTGGGCACGTACACCCCCGGCACGTGGGCTAGCTGGCGTAGCCGTTCGGCCCGTGGAGCGTCCCGGCCTGCCTGCAGGGCATCGATGAAGGCTGGCAGCAACAGTTCGCCATCGCCCAGCAACACCACATCAAAAAATGGTGCCAGCGGCTCGGGGTTGGCGGTGAGCACCGGCCCACCACCGAACACGATCGGATCGTCTTCGCCGCGCTCGCCCGCCCAGATCGGGATGCGCTGCTGCTCCAGCAGATCCAGCAGCACCGGCCCATCCAGCTCCCAGCTCAGCGACAGGCCAAACAGGTCGCAGTGGCGGTGCGCTGGATCGCCCTGGTCGGTGAATAGGCGGCGTACATCCACATCGGCCCGTTGGGCCAGGGTGGCCCACACCACCTGGTACCCCAGGCTGGTGATGCCCACCGTGTAAGTGCTGGGAAAGGCCAGCACGGCACGCAGGGCACCGGCCTCAGCTGGGGCGGGTTCGAACAGCAGGATTTCCTGGTTCAGATAAGACGACGGCTGTAGGCATCCAGCGTCTCACCACGACTGCCTCAGACCCCCGCCAGCACCTTCGCCTCGTCCTCGGCGCTAAGCACTCGGCCGCTGTCTTCAAAGCCTTCGATCTGGTCGAAGTTGAGGTAGCGGTAGAGCTCAGCGCCGAAGGGATCGATGCGCTCAGCAGCGATCTGCAGGTATTCCTGCCTGGAGGGAATGCGGCCCAGCTGGGCACACACCGCCGCTAGTTCGGCGCTGCCCAGGTACACCTGGGCGCCGTTGCCGAGGCGGTTGTTGAAGTTGCGGGTGCTGGTGGAAAACACCGTGGTGTTGTCTTCGACGCGGGCCTGGTTGCCCATGCACAACGAGCAGCCCGGCATCTCCATGCGGGAGCCGGCCGCTTCGAAGGTGGCGTAGTAGCCCTCCTGCTTCAGCGTCTCCTCGTCCATGCGGGTGGGGGGGCACACCCAGAGGCGGGCGGCGTTTTCGCCTTGACCTTCGAGCACGTTGGCCGCGGCACGGTAGTGGCCGATGTTGGTCATACAGCTGCCGATAAACACCTCATCGATAGGTGCGCCGGCTACTTCGGAGAGGGTTTTGACGTTGTCGGGGTCGTTGGGGCAGGCCAGGATCGGCTCTGTGATCTGATCGAGATCGATCTCGATCACGGCGGCGTACTCCGCATCGGCATCGGCCTCCAGCAGTTCCGGGTTGGCCAGCCAGGCCTCCATCGCCTTGATGCGGCGGGCCAGGGTGCGCCCGTCGCCGTAGCCGCGGGCGATCATGTTTTTCAGCAGTGCCACGTTGCTGCTTAGGTATTCGCTCACCGTTTCGGCGCTGAGCTTGATTGTGCTGCCGGCACAAGAGCGCTCCGCGGTCGCGTCCGTGAGTTCAAAGGCCTGCTCAAGCTTGAGATCGGGCAGCCCTTCAATCTCCATGATTCGGCCGTTGAATACGTTTTTTTTGCCTTCTTTAGCCACCGTGAGCAGGCCCTGCTGGATCGCTACGTAGGGAATCGCATTCACTACATCTCGGAGGGTCACGCCCGGCTGCAGGGTGCCTGAAAATTTCACCAGCACCGATTCGGGCATGTCGAGCGGCATGGCGCCGATGGCGGCGGCGAAGGCCACCAGGCCTGAGCCGGCCGGGAAGGAGATGCCGAGTGGGAAGCGGGTGTGGCTGTCGCCGCCGGTGCCCACGGTGTCGGGCAGGAGCATGCGGTTTAGCCAGCTGTGGATGATGCCGTCGCCCGGGCGCAGGGCCACGCCGCCGCGGGACGCCATGAAATCCGGCAGCTCGGCGTGGGTCTTGAGATCCACCGGCTTGGGATAGGCGGCGGTGTGGCAGAAGCTCTGCATCACCAGATCGGCGCTGAAGCCCAGGCAGGCCAGCTCCTTCATCTCGTCGCGGGTCATGGGCCCGGTGGTGTCCTGGGAGCCCACGGTGGTCATCAGCGGCTCGCAGCTGCTGCCGGGGCGCACGCCCGCCAGGCCGCAGGCCTTGCCCACCATCTTCTGGGCCAGGGTGTAGCCCTTGCCGGTGTCGGCCGGGGCGACCGGGCGGATGAACAGCTCGCTGGCGGCCAGCCCCAGCTGGGCGCGCAACTTATCGGTGAGCGAGCGGCCAATCAACAGGGGGATGCGGCCGCCGGCGCGCACCTCATCGGTGATCGTGCTGGGCTTTAGCTCGAAGCGAGCCACGATCTCGCCGGCATTCACTTCGCCGCTGGCCCGCTCGATCGTGCCGGCGTAGGGACGGATCGTGATCACATCGCCGGAGTTGAGCGCCGTTACGTCGCACTCGATCGGTAGGGCGCCGGAATCCTCGGCGGTGTTGAAGAAGATTGGTGCGATCTTGCCGCCCAGGATCACACCGCCGCCGCGCTTGTTTGGCACGTGGGGGATGTCGCTGCCGGTGTGCCAAAGCACGGAGTTGATTGCGGATTTGCGCGAGCTGCCGGTGCCCACCACATCGCCTACGTAGGCCACCGGGTGACCTTTGGTTTTGAGCTGGCTGATCAGCTCCAGGCCGCCGGGCATGCGGGTTTCCAGCATCGCCATGGCGTGCAGGGGGATGTCGGGCCGGGTGGTGGCGTGGGTGGCGGGGGAGAGATCGTCGGTGTTGGTTTCACCCTCCACCTTGAACACGGTCACGGTGATCTCGGCGGGCAGCTCGGCTTTGGCGGTGAACCACTCGGCGGCGGTCCAGCTGTCGATTACCTGCTGGCCGTAGGCGTTGCTGGAGGCCAGCTCCAGCACCTCGTTGTATGAGTCGTAGACGAGCAGCGTGGTGCTCAGCCCTTCGGCGGCGGCGCTGGCGATGGCTGGATCGGAGTTGCTGAGCAGCTCGATCAAGGCGCTCACGTTGTAGCCGCCGATCATCGTGGCCAGCAGCTTCACTGCCGCCACTGGGTTTACCAGGGGGCTAGTAGCTGTGCCCTGGGCCACAGCCGCGAGCCAGTCGGCCTTCACGTAGGCCGCTTCGTCCACTCCCGGCGGGATGCGCTCACTAAGCAGGTGCAGCAGGAAGTCTTCCTCGCCGGCGGGCGGTGCGCTCAGCAGCTCCGTGAGTGCACTGGCTTGTGTGGCGCTCAGGGGCAGGGCCGGCACCCCCAGGGCTTCGCGCTCGGCCGCAGCGGCGCGGTAGCTGGGGAGGAAGGTGGCTGCAGACATGCCCGCTCGCGTTGATCTACACCCCATTGTTCTTGGCAGCCGGCCCCTTGGTGGTCGCAATCGCTGCTGACTAGGGTGGAAGGCGACTCCGCGGCGCCGTTCTGACGGCCTCAGGCCCATGACCACCACCACCTCCGATTTGCATGTGGTGGAAACCCGGCCGCTGGTGCCTCCGGCGCTGTTGCACCGCGAACTGCCGATCAGCGATCGTTCAACGGCAACGGTCCAGCAAGCCAGGGAACGTATTAAGGCGATCCTGCATGGCAGTGATTCCCGTCTGCTGGTGATCGTGGGGCCCTGCTCGGTGCACGATGTGGCCGCGGCCCACGAATACGCCGCGGCAATCGCCCAGGCCCATGAACGCTATAAGGACTCGCTCGAGATAGTGATGCGGGTTTATTTCGAGAAGCCCCGCACCACCGTGGGCTGGAAGGGCCTGATCAATGACCCCCACCTCGATGGCAGCTACGACATCAATACGGGACTGCGGGTTGCTCGCGGCCTTTTGCTGCATTTAGCCGAGATGGGCCTGCCGGCGGCTACCGAGCTGCTCGATCCGGTAGTGCCCCAATACATCGCCGATCTGATCAGCTGGACGGCCATCGGCGCCCGCACCACCGAAAGCCAGACCCACCGGGAGATGGCTTCGGGTTTGTCGATGCCGATCGGCTTCAAAAATGGCACCGACGGCAGTGCCATTACCGCCATCAATGCCATGGAAGCGGCGGCGAAGACCCACCATTTCCTGGGCATCAACCACGACGGTCATGCCGCCATTGTGACCACCACGGGCAATCCCGATGGCCATCTGGTCTTGCGGGGCGGCAAGCGCGGCACTAACTACCACCCAGAGGCGGTGCAGGAAGCCGCTGCTGAGCTGGCTAAAGCCGGCCTGCCGCCTCGGGTGATGGTGGATTGCAGCCATGGCAACTCCAACAAGGACTATCGCCGCCAGGGCGAGGTGGCAGCCCAGGTGGCCGAACAACTGCGCGCCGGCTCTGGCCACGTGATGGGCGTGATGCTGGAGAGCCATCTGGTGGCTGGTAGCCAGAAGATTCCGTCAGACCTAAGCCAGCTCACCTACGGCCAGAGCATCACCGATGCCTGCATCGATCTGGCCACCACCGCGGAGGTGCTCGAAACTCTGGCTGAGGCGGTGCGCTAGCTAAGCCAGTGCGCTAACTCAGCCGTTGCCAGAGCCAGCCGGCCGCCAGCGGCACGGTGAAGTTGTCGAGGCCCCCCACCGCCACCTGCTCCAGCACCACGGCAGTGGCGCTGATGGCCAGCAGGGCGGGCAGCTCTGGGTGGGGCAGGCCAGCCGCGATCGCCAGCTGGCGAACCAGCAGCAGCATGGCCAGGCTGCCAGCGGCCATGGCGCCGGTGCCAACGACGGATTTGCGCTGGCCCCACACCAGCCAGCAAGGGGAGTTCACCAGGGGACCCAGCAGTCCGGCGAGGCCATCACCCACGGCCATCACCAGCACGCCAGCTGCTACGGCAGCGGGTTGCTGCGGCCAAAACTGCAGTAGCAGCAGGGTTATTGAGGCCCCATAGGCGATGGTGCCGTAGCTGGCCCTGCCCACATCTTCGATGGCTGGCAGCAGGCGGAAGCGATGGTTCATTGCCGCCAGCAGCGTGATCAGGCCGGCGGCGGGGATGGCGATCAGGCGATCGATGCCGGTGGCCCAGGCGATCGGCACCACGGCGCCGGTGCCGATGTGTACCAACTTGCGACTCCATTCCCGTTGTCCATTCCAGCGCCGCCGCACCTGCAGCGCCGCTAGCGCCAACAGGGCCAGCCAGCCAGCAACGGCCGCCACTCCCAGCAGCTGCTGCGACCATCCAGCGGCCATGGGCTCAAGCGGCCTGCTGGTAGTTGCTCATCAGGCGCAGCTTCATGATCGCTTTTGCCTCCAGCTGCCGCACCCGCTCCCGAGAGACATTGATCAGCCGGCCAATCTCCGCGAGGGTGAGAGGTTCGGCCCCTTCCAGGCCGAAGCGCAGCTTGAGGATCTGCTGTTCCCGGTCGTTTAGCTGGGAGAGCCAGGTGCCCAGGTGCTCCTTTTGGATGTGCCGGTCCATCGAGTCCAGGTGCTCGTTGCTGGCAGGATCGGCGATCAGTTCGCCCAGGGTGCTGCGGTCTTCTTCGCCGCGGGCGTGGGCATCGAGGGAGGCGCAGGGAGCGCTTTGGGCCATCAGCTCTTCGAGGTCCCGCGGGGCTATGTCCATGGCATGGGCAAGCTCGAGGCGATTCGGCTGGCGGCCGAGGCGATGGGAAAGCTCCCGGCTGATCCGCCGCATCTTCGACAGCTTTTCGCTGATGTGAATCGGCAGACGAATCGTGCGGGCGCTGTTGTCGATGGCCCTGGTCATCCCCTGACGGATCCACCAATAGGCGTAGGTCGAAAATTTATAGCCCATTGCTGGGTCGAACTTGTCAACGGCTCGCTCTAGGCCGATCGCCCCTTCTTGCACCAGATCCAGCAGCTCAAGCCCCTGGTTTTGATACTTTTTGGCGACGCTCACCACCAGGCGCAGGTTGGCGGCCATCATGCGATCACGGGCCCGCTGGGCCATGCGCAGCTGGCGCTTGTGCTTGGGGGTGTGCTCCCCTGCAGGGAGCTCCAGCAAGCGTTTGCCAGCCTGCACGTGGTGGGCCAGCTCAATTTCTTCGGCGGCCGTGAGCAGGGGCACCCTGCCAATGGTGCCTAGATACCAGCCGATTGAATCGGCACTAAGCCGGCCCCCGGCTTTAGGGCCTGTGGCGGCGCGTACCTTTGCCGAGGCAGATTTGCTAGCTGCAGCGTTTGGCGCCATCAATGATGGCGACTGCTTCGAGACGCTGTTGTCAACAGCGTCTGAAGCGGATTGCAAAGGCGTCCCCACACCCCAGCCTCCGTATTGGATTTGGCCGAAATGTAGCACTGTTGCGTTGGTTGTGACTCCTTGATTTGGAATATTTCCTGTATGGAATGCTGCAGATCAAGCCATCAAACCGCCGCGCCAGCTACGCATCATCTCTCGCTGAACCAGATGTTGTTCGCCTTCGAGCTGTCGTTGACTGAACTTTCCTTGATTGTCCATGTGCCAGGCACCGGTGTCATTCAGGTAGAGATCGATGACCTGCTCAAGCTGATGGCGCAGTTTTGGATCTTCGATCGGGGCTACCGCTTCAACTCGTCTGTCCAGGTTGCGTGACATCCAGTCGGCGCTGCCGAAGAAAAGTTCGGGCTCGCCGCCATTGCCAAACCAAAACAGACGCGAGTGTTCAAGGAAGCGACCGATCACACTCACAACCTGGATGTTGTCGCTGATGCCCTCCAGTTGGGGCCGCAGGCTGCACATGCCACGCACCACCAGCTCAATCCTCACGCCGGCCTGGGAGGCCTCGTAGAGCAGGGCGATGATCGCCGGATCCACCAGGGAGTTCATCTTTGCTCGGATATGGCCGCCCCTGCCGGCCTGGGCATGCTCGATTTCGCGGCGGATCAAGCCTTCCATGCGGCTGCGCAGCGTCACTGGAGCCACCAGTAAGCGGCGGAAGCTTTGCTGTTTTGAGAAACCGGTGAGGTAGTTGAACAACTCCACTAGGTCGGCACCGAATTCCGGCCTGGCTGTGAGTAGGCCGATATCGGTGTAGAGGCTGGAGGTTTTGGAGTTGTAGTTGCCCGTACCTATATGCACGTAGCTGTTGAGGCGCTCCTTCTCCTTGCGAACTACCAGCAGGATTTTCGTGTGGGTCTTTAGGCCCAGCACGCCGTAGACGACGTGCACCCCAGATGCCTCCAACTGCTTGGCCCACTGGATGTTGTTGTCTTCATCGAAGCGGGCTTTTAATTCAACAAGGGCCATCACCTGCTTGCCGTTTTCGGCGGCCCGGATCAGTGCTGCCACCACCGCTGAATCCTTAGAGGTGCGGTAGAGGGTCATTTTGATGGCCAATACCGAGGGGTCATCGGCGGCCTGGTTGAGGAATTCCTCTACCGATGTGGAAAACAGGTCGTAGGGGTGATGTAGCAGCACATCTCCCCGGCGGATCACCGAGAAGATGCTTTCAAACTCCTCCGCCTTGATCGAGCCGTCTTCCAGCTGGCTCTTCTGGGTGCGGGCCAGGGCTGGTGTGGTGCGGCCCTTGTGGGGCTTCTCCTTTAACTGGGGCAAGGGAATGGCCAGCAGGCTCATCAGATCGTCAAGGCCCAGTGGTCCGTTGACCCGGTAAACGTCTTCAGCTTCGACGGCGGTGCCCTCCATCAGTAGCTGCACCACCGCTTCCGGCATTTCATCTGCCACCTCCAGCCGCACCACCTCACCGCCGCGGCGGCGTTTGCGCAGGCCCTCCTCAAGGGCCTCCATCAGATCGTCGGCCTCTAGGTCGCGCAATTCCAGGTCGGCGTCACGGGTGACGCGGAAGAAGTAGTGACCCTCCACGTGCATGCCTGGGAACAGCAGGCCGAGGTTGAAGGCCACCACCTGCTCCAGAGGCACGGCCGTGTAAACGGCTTCGGGTTGCTTGCCGCTCAGATGGGGCGGGATCTGAACGAAGCGGGGCAGGTTTTTCTGCGGCACCTTCACCCGGGCGAATTCCTGTCGACCCGTATCGGGGTCGCGCACCAGGGCGGCCACGTTGAGGCTCAGGTTGCTGATGAAGGGAAAGGGGTGGGAGGGATCCACCGCCAGGGGGGTGAGAACCGGGAAAATGGCGCTCTGGAAGTAGGCGTTGAGCCAATCCCGTTGGGCTGCGTTGAGGTTGGAGTAGTCGGTGAGGTGAACGCCGTAGTCGCAGAGATGGCTCTTAAGGGAGTGGCGGTAGTGCTGCTGCTGCATCTCCAGCAGGGGGCGCAGCTTGGTGCGGATCGCCTGAAGCTGTTGCTGAGCTGTGAGTCCGTCATCGCTGAGACTGCTCACCCCGGCATCGATCTGGGACTTCAATGAGGCCACCCTCACCATGAAGAACTCATCGAGGTTGTTGCTGAAGATGGCGCTGAACTTCGCCTGCTCAAGTAGCGGTGTGTGCTCGTCTAGGGCTTGTGCCAGCACCCGGTAGTTGAATTCCAGCCAGCTAAGTTCACGGTTTAAATAAAGCTCGGGAGCTAGCTGGGTTTCAGCCGTTGATTCCGCCATGCCGCATCCTGACTGTGATTAGCGGCAAGGTAGCAATCTCAACTGTCCGATCTGTGTAGTCCTGCTGTCATCGCTGAATTTCGGCCAGGTAGGCCACCGGCCACCAGCAGGGCCACGCCCACAAGCAAGGCGATGCCAAGCCAGAAGGGGCTTTGGCGCCCGGTGGTTTCGTAGGCCAGGCCCGCCAGCGGTGGCCCCAGAAAACTGCCCAGGCTCTGCAGCCCCTGGAGGCTGCCCAGGGCGGCGCCCTGGCCTTCGCTGTCGAGTCGGCGGGACACCAGGCTGCGAAGGCAGGGGGTGACCAAGCCTGTGCCTAGGGCCAGGATCGCCACGGCGGTGAATACCACTGGTTGGGCGTTGGCCCGGGTGGCCAGGGGAATCAGCAGGCAGCCGGCGATCACAAAGCCCAGGCCGGCCAGGGTGAGGCGCCATTCGCCGAAGCGCTTCACCAGCGGGCCGATCAGGCCGCCCTGCACCACGGTGGCGACTACGCCCACCACCAGAAAAGCTGAGGCCGCTAGGCCGGGCCCCCAGTTGAAGGCCTGCTTGAAATAGAGAACCAGCACGGCCGTGAAGCCGTTGAAGGCCAGGAAGAAAAGGAAGAAGGCCACGCAAAGCCGCCGCACCTGGGGGTTGGTGAACACCCGTTGCAAGGCGGCCAATGGGTTGAGATCCCGTTTGCGCGGCATGGCCCGGCGTGCTTCTGGCGGGTGGGTTTCTGGCAGCACGGTGAGCACCAGCACCAGGTTGAGCACGGCGATGGCTACGGCAACCAGCAGCGGCAGGGTGACGTTGATCTGGCCGAGCAGCCCGCCTAGGGCGGGGCCAAGAATGAAGCCCAGGCCAAAGGCCACCCCGATCAGGCCGAAGGCCTTAGCCCGTTTTTCCGGCGGCGAGATGTCGGCCAGCACGGCGCTGGCTGTGGCGGCTGTGCCGCCGCTCACCCCATCGATCAACCGAGCCCCGAACAGCAGGGCCAGGGGCAACCCGGCGGCCTGGGCGGCGGGCCAGAGGCTGGCCCAGGGCAAGCTGATCGTGAGAGCAAACAGGGCCAGGCCGAGCACCGAGCCCGCCACGCAGACGCTGATTACCGGTTTGCGGCCGTAGTGGTCGCTGAGGGCGCCGATCAGGGGCGTGAAGGCGAACTGAGCCACCGCGTAACTACCCGCCAGTAGCCCCAGCACCCGGCCATCGCTGGTGAAGCCCGCCAGCAAAAAGGGCAGCAGCGGAAACACAATGCTTTCCCCCAGCCGGTCGTTTAGCAGGGTGAGGAAGGCGCAGAAGAAGGTGGAGGGGCGGGGTAATGACAAGGTGGCGCTCAGGGCTTGGGCAAGTTGGGGCAGGGGTTGGGGCCGAACATGCCGCTCAGTTTCTGGCTGCCCATCGCATAGATCTGCTGGGCCTGGGCCGGGTTGCCCTGGGCGCCCTGCAGCTTGCTCGCAAACTCCTGGCAGGCCTGGGCTTGCTGGGGATTGGCTGGCTTGGTGGTGACAGGTGCGGTGACTGGTGCAGGTGCCGGGGTAGCTGGAGCAGTTGCGGTGGGCGCCGGAATGTCGCCACAGGGGTTTTCGCCGAAGGTTTCAACCAGCTTCAGCACTCCCTGCTGGTAAACCACTTGGGCCTGCTGGGGATTGGCGGATGCGGCCTGGAGTTTGACGGCAAATTCCTGGCAGGCCTTGCGTTCCTGGGCGCGGCGCAGCAGCGGGCCGGCTTGGGCGTTGGGTGGCGCCAGGGGGGCGAGGCCGGCGGCCAGGAGCAGCAGGACCGTGATGGTGCGGCGAGCGGTCATCGCGAGGGGGAAGCGACCCTCACGTTATGGGGGAAGGTGAGGACGTTTGGCGCCGGGCAATCCATGCTTGGGCCTGGCGCTCGCTATCAGGACGAGGAGATGTAGGCACCCCAGTTGAGCCACCTCTGCCCGTGAGGCCGAGGGCTTTATCAGCATGGAACCGGCCACCCTGGCCCCAACCACTCAGCTGGCAGGCAGCACGGAGTAGTGATCCACCACCAGCCCCTTGCGTTGTTCCGGGCGTCCTTCCATGCCCCCTGGAAGATCGATCTGGGGCAACAGCGTGGCCTCAGCCCAGCTGTCGTATTGGGCTTGCCCTTCCCAAAGGGACACGATCATCAGACCCCCTTCCACCTCCGCCACCGTGCGCAGCAGCTGGGCTTGAGGTTGCTCCTTGCCCTCCAACTGGGCTATTTCAACCTGGAATTGCTCGAGGGTCGCCCCAGGCCAAAAATTCGCAACCATGTGCACGGCCGATCCTCCAAGTTTTTATGCCCATGAATGTGGCATAGAAAGTTGGGGTCTGCTGAGTCGCCGACTTCTGCCTGGGCCCGAGCTTCATAGAGGCGTATTGCTCGTGATCCATCTACCCACCCCCTGGCTCAATGCCCTTACGTGTCAGTTAAGACGGGTGCTTTTACTCATCTCTGGACTGAATAAGGCTTCTTAGCCTGGGTACAGATAGTTGAGGTAAGAGAGATGACTACCTGCCAAACGCAATCCACCGCTGCTCTGCACGATCTCAAAGAGCTGGCCCGGCGCGATCCTGCATTCACTGCCGCCCTACTGGCTACCCGGTCGACCCAGGAGGCCGTTGAGCTGGCAGCCACCAACCACATCTCCGTCACTCCCGAAGCGCTATGGCGCCATCGGGGCACCTTGATGGCTGGAGGTATGCCCACTTGGCGAGGCTGATCTTTGGGTTCGATATTTCAAGAGATCCCTCTAGGTAGGCAATCTCGGCGTGTGCGCTCTTCGCTATAGCGGTAGATTCGTTGATTCCGGAGGGCGGCCATGGCTAGCTCGAGTTCTGCGGTGCCTCCTTGGCATCCGGCAGGCAGTAGGGGCAGGCCAGGTTGCAGCACCAGAGGGGTCGGTTGAGCTGGCCAGTGCCAGGTCAACGGGGGTAGCGTTTCAGCATGGTCGCCATCGCTGCCGAGCGTTTCACGCCGCCCACCATCCCCTGGCGCCATCCCCTGGCGCTTGAGCCGGCTCCTGAGCTGGGTCCGGGGGTGGATCCCCAGAGGTCTGGGGAAGCCTTGGCGCGTCTCTGCGCCGAACCCGATGTGCAGGCGGTGATCGCCTTTGGTTCGCGGGCCAGGGGTGAGGCGCGTCCCGACTCAGATCTGGATCTGGCCGTGATCGTGGGCCAGCCCCAGCTCACGCCGGTCGAGAAGCTGGCCTGCTGGAAGCGCTTCAACCGAGTGCTGGGTCGGCAGGGAGTAGCTGTCGACTTGGTGGTGGCGGGCAGCGCTGATGCCGAGCGCCTGAGTGGCTCCCGTTGGCATGTGTTCGGCGATGTGGCTCGTGAGGGCCGGGTGTTGTATGTCGCCCGCTGAAGACGCCTTGCTGCTCCTGGCGATTGTGCGCCGCCATCTGCGCAGCCTGGGTCTGACCCTTGACCCTGCCTATCCCGACGAGGACTGGGGCTTCACCGCCCAGCAAGCGGTGGAAAAATACTCAAGGCCTGGATTGTGCTGGCCGACCGGCGGCCGCCCCGGGTCCATGACCTCGAAGATCTGGTCGCTCTGGCTGGTCAGCAGCTTGATCCCCTCCTGCTTGAGCTGCAGGTGTTTGCGGTGGAGGCCCGCTACGAGGAGGGGCCGTTTCCGCTGCCGGCGCCGAGACCGGAGCTGCTGGCGCTGGTCGAGGCGGAGCAGGAGCGTTGTGAGCGGATTGTGGCGGCGCAGGGCGAATCGGCTGCCTGACTTGGCATAGGCCATCTCACTTGGCTTGGGCTAGTTCACGTTGCGGATGGCCCGGGGATCAAGCGGCAGCGCTGACATCGTCACCTGCCAGTGGGCTCACGACAAATTCAATGGGGCCGTGGGCGGCGCGCCAGATAGCTTCTTGCTGCACAACGATCTGGCCTTCCTTCCGGCTGAGCACAACTGCGAGCCCGGTTTCACCCTGGCGGTGTTGCATCACTTCGGTCTTGAGGCCTATCGGCTGGCCGTGTTCGAAACCTCCCACTTGGTAAACCAGGCTCCCCGCTCAGGACTGGGCGTCCTTGGCTGCCTCTCACCGAAGCCCTATGGGGGTCAGATCGGGCTGATGGGTGCGAAGGCCCGTAAGGATGGTCTGAT
>NZ_JAGQDB010000053.1:0-17020 GCF_024346495.1 Cyanobium sp. A1C-AMD
CAGCCCCCGGGAGCACAGCCCCACCCCCCGCGGCAGCAAGGGGGGCATGGTGTATTCGCGAGTGAGTGGGGTGCAGGTGGGCAGCGTTTGGCGCAGCCGCCTCAGCGATCCAGGTAAAAACTGGTTGAGCGTGAGCCGGGCGCCGATCTCCTGGCCGATCAGCAGCCTGGAGCGCGGCACCCTGGGCACCGGCCAGGTGCAAACCGCCGAGCTCCAGGCTTTCTACCCAGGCACCGCCTGGGCCGCCCACGGCAACTACGGCGTCGAATACGACCTCAGCATCCCCCTGCGCAACGACACAACCAAGCCGGTGACCCTGCAGCTGGCCCTGGAATCGCCGCTCAAGGGCGATGCCGCCATTGGTGGCCTGCGCTTCAAAAGCATTGGCGGCATCACTAGTGGCAGCCGGCCGGTGATGTTCCGCGGCACGGTGGAGGTGACGGGCCTTGATGGCGCCAGCGCGGGCAGCAGGCCCCTTGGCCGGCGCAGCTTCCATCTGGTGCAGCGTGCTGGTGAACCCAGCCCCGCCTTTGGCACCATCAGCCTGGTGCCAGGGGCCAGCCGCCAACTGCAGGTGCGGCTGATCTATCCAGCCGATGCCACCCCGCCGCAGGTGCTCAGCCTGTTGCCGCTTCCAGATCCAGCTATGAACCCAGCTGTGAAACAATCCGAATCAACTCCAGCCAGCCGTCCGTGACGCCAGTTCGCAAGCGCAGGGTCTTCCCCTTCACCGCGATCGTCGGGCAGGAGGAGATGAAGCTGGCCCTGCTGCTCAACGTGATCGATCCGCGCATTGGCGGCGTGATGATCATGGGCGACCGGGGCACCGGCAAATCGACCACGATCCGGGCCCTGGCCGACCTGCTGCCCGAAATCGATGTGGTGGCGGGCGACCCGTACAACAGCTCACCCAGCGACCCAGATCTGCAGAGCACGGAGGTGCGCGCCCGCGCCGAGCAGGGTGAGGAGCTGCCGGTGGAGCCCCGCCAGGTGCCGATGGTCGACCTGCCCCTAGGTGCAACGGAAGATCGCCTCTGCGGCACGATCGACATCGAAAAGGCCCTGAGTGAAGGCGTGCGGGCCTTTGAGCCCGGCCTGCTGGCCAAGGCCAACCGCGGCCTGCTCTACGTCGATGAGGTGAACCTGCTCGACGACCACCTGGTGGACGTGCTGCTGGACTCAGCCGCCTCCGGCTGGAACACGGTGGAGCGCGAAGGTGTGAGCGTGCGCCACCCGGCCCGCTTCGTGCTGATCGGCTCCGGCAACCCCGAGGAGGGGGAGCTGCGGCCCCAGCTGCTCGATCGCTTCGGCATGAGCGTGGAGGTGCGCACCGTGCGCGATCCAGAGCTGCGGGTGCAGGTGGTGGATCAGCGCACCAACTTCGATAGCGATCCAGACGGCTTCAACAATGGGGTGCAAACCACCCAGGACGCCCTGCAGGATCGGGTGATTGCGGCGCAGAAGCTGCTGAATCAAGTGGCGATCGACGCCGACCTACGCATTCGCATCTCGGCGGTGTGCGGCGAGCTGGATGTGGATGGCCTGCGCGGCGACATCGTCACCAATCGGGCCGCCCGGGCCCTGGCCGCATTTGAGGGTCGCACCGAGGTAGGGGAAGAAGACGTGGCTCGCGTCGTGGCCTGCTGCCTGCGCCATCGCCTGCGCAAAGACCCGCTGGAAACGATCGATTCCGGCGACCGGGTGGTGAAGGTGTTCTGCAAGGTGTTCGAGCGCTCCGACAGCAGCGATCGCAGCGCCTTCGAGCTGGCGTTGGTGGGGTGAAGCACCCCATGGCCTCCCGAGCCTCATCTGTTAAGAGCATCGGCCGGGTGATTCTTTGCAGCGCCTGTCTCGGACTGATGCCACTGACCCACTCCGCTCGGGCCACCCCCGAGCTGGTGGTGCTGATGCGACATGGCCACAAAGGTCCTGGGGGGTCCAATTACAACCTTTCGGCGCAGGGATTGGAGCGCGCTATTGCGCTGGCCTCGCTGCTGCCGCAATGTTTTGGGCGCCCCAGCCAGATCCGTAGCTTCTATCTCGATCCCATTTCCGGCAAGAACGCCCGCAGTTACCAGACGGCCGTGCCTCTAGCGGTTGCTACCGGCGTAGACATCGCCATCGACCTCGCCTCCCGCGAGGATTCTTTCCAGTCAGGACGCCAAATTCTCACCGATCCGAGCGTTGCCGGCGGCAGGGTGGTGCTGTTCTGGGAACACCGTCGCCTGCCCCAGCTCGCCGCAGGCCTGGGCTGGCCAACGATGGCGCCGATCGCCGACGACGACTTCGACCAGCTGGTTGTGCTCCGCTACCGGCCGTCCCTTATGAAGCCCGAGGTGCGGACCTACAGCCAGTCCCAGCTGCTAGATGGCCAGCAGCGCTGTGAACCACTCCTGGAGCCTCCTCGGCAACCGCGGAGCTGACCATCGCCGGCCCTGAAGTCCTCAGATCCTCAGATTCAGTTATTGCCTCCCCCCAATTTTTTGCAACGTTCACCGCCATGCCCACCAGTGCCGCAAACCGTTCCACCACCCTGCGGCGGTCTCAGTGGGTAGCTGGTCTGCTGGCCGCCCTAGCCCTGCAGCAAACATGCCTGGCCGCCCAGGCCGAACCGGCAGCAGCGGAGCTCAAACTCGACCAGCGCCGACTGGCCGCAATCACTGGCCTCCCTCCAGCGCCCGGCAGTGCCGCGGAAGCCGCTGATCTGGCGATCCTGGAGTGGCTGCAGCGCTTCCGAAGCCCGGAGATCGTGGCCACCACCTGGCTGCTACTAGACCGCGACCTCAATGTCTTCAGCAGCGCTGTAGGCACTGAGCTCGGCAAGGCCACGCCAATGCTCAGCGCCGGCCTTCACGCGTTCATGGCGCCGGTGAACAGCGCCTATCGGGGGATCAAGCAACAACAGGGCCGCATCCGTCCTTACATCGCCCACCCTGGGCTCGAGCCCTGCCTGCCAAGGGAGAACACCGGCTCCTTTCCCTCTGGACACGCCGTGTGGTTCCGCAGCACAGCCGAGCTGCTCGCTGACCTACTTCCCGAGCGTCGCGAGCGCCTGCATCACGTAGGCCGCCAGGGTGGAGCAAACCGGGTGCTCTGCGGCGTGCATTACCCCTCAGATGTGGAGGCAGGCCAGCGCCTCGGTGCCGACGCCGCCCTTCAGATCATCGCCAGTCCCCAGTGGCGAGCCTTCCGGCAGGATCCGGCGCTACGGGCGGAGCTCGAATTGTTGCGGGCAGTTCCAGCCAAGGCCCTGCCGCCGATGCTGCGCTGAACCATGCGGATCCTCGGCATCGATCCCGGCCTGGCCCGCGTCGGCTACGGGATGATTGAGGTAGAGGAGCACCGCGGCGGCGCCCAGCACCTGCTCGACTGCGGCATCATCCGCACCGATCCTGGACGCAGCGATGGGGAACGGATGGTGGAGATCGCCCGCGACCTGCGGGTGCTGATCCGCACCTGGCAGCCCCAGCTGGCGGTGGTGGAAAAGTTTTTCTTCTACCGCTCCAGCACCACGATCTCGGTGGTACAGGCCCGCGGCGTGCTGATGATGACCCTGGCACGGCTCAAGGTGCCGGTGGTGGAGTTTCCGCCGATGCAGATCAAGCTGGCCCTCACCGGCCATGGCCACGCCCAGAAGGACGACGTGCTCGAGGCGGTGATGCGGGAGCTCAACCTCGACACCCCACCCCGCCCCGATGACGCCGCCGACGCCCTCGCCGCGGCCCTCACCGGCTGGTTTCAGCGATGAGCGCCAAAGCCAGCCTGCGCCAGCAATTCCGGGCCCGGCGCCTGGCCCTGCTGCCGGAGGCCCAGCCCGCCATCGAGGCCCAGGCCCGGCGGCACTGTCCTGCTCTGGTGCCCCCCGGGCGCCATCTGGGCCTCTACTGGCCCCTGGCCGGCGAAGTCGACCTGCGCTCGCTGCAGGCCCTACTGCCCAACCAGCTGGCCCTGCCGGCCATCACCGCCGCCCCAGGCGATCCGGCGGCCCGGCTGGTGTACCGCCCTTGGCGGAGCGGCGACGCCCTGGAGCCCGATGGCTGCGGCATCCCCGCCCCAGCGGCCCGATCCGCAGCCCATGGCGACGGCGCGCTAGCCGCGGAGCAGCTGGGCTTGCTGTTGATTCCTGCCCTGGCCTGCGATGCGGCGGGCATCCGCCTGGGCTACGGCGGCGGCTGGTACGACCGGCTGCGGGCCGAGCCCACCTGGGCCCAAGTGCCGGCCCTGGCGGTGCTGCCCCGGGGCTGCCGGGTTGAGCGGCTGCCACGCGACCCCTGGGATGTGCCCCTGCATGGCTGGATCGATGAAGACGGCCTCGGGCTCCCTTCTTAAGGGAACTGTTCTTGTGGAAACTGTTCTTGACGGGACCATTCTTGACAATGCCTTTACACGGGACGCACTGCGAGCAGCTATTTGCCAGGATCAACGCATAGAACAGGCCACACCTTGGATCTCAAAGCTTTTACTGCTCCCTGCGGCTACGCCTCGGTCCCAGAAAGGGTCTTGGCTGCCGAACTTCAGGAGCGCGGCCAAAGCCACGATGCCCTCTCGATGATGGTGAGCTCGATGGTGCGGATGGTGCAGGCCGGCAAAAGCAGCGATAGTCGTTGGCAAGCTTCCTGATTCAGCCATGAATCTGCGTGTAATTCCGGCCCTGCTGCTGCTTGCCAGCGCCGCCCCGGCCCATAGCCACGCGATTGAAAGCAGCCTGGAGCGCATAAGCAGCCTCACCGATCAACTGGTGCTCGACAGCCGTTTCGGCAATGGGGAACCCGCCGATGGTGCGGTGGTGCGGCTGGTGCCGCCCAACGGTGAACCGGTCGAAGTAGGTCGCACCGATGCCAGTGGTCAACTCCGCTTCCAGCTGCCTAGCAATGCAACCTCCGCCTGGGAACTGCAAGTAGACCGCGGCCCAGGCCACCGCGACTATCTCGAGCTACCAGGGGCAGCACCGGCGCTTTCAACGGGCTTCAACAGCTCCCGACCAGGGCAAGGAATCCGAACAGAGCTGGCACTGCTCGGCCTCAGCGGCGCAGCAGGCGCCCTGGTTGGGGCCCTGAGCTGGCGCCGCGGCGGCCGGCGCTGATGAGCATTGCCCCCAGCGGCAGTCCGGCCCTAGACCGCATGGTGGAGCGACTCGCCAGCACCAGCGATCCCCGCCGCCGCTACGAATACGTGCTTTGGCTGGCCAAAAAGCTCGAGCCCCTGCCCGATGAATTTCGCCACGACGCCTTCAAGGTGAAGGGCTGCGTTTCGCAGGTATTTGTGGTGGCGGAGTTAGTCGATGGCGCCCTGCACTGGCGCGGTGACTCCGACGCCGCCATCACCAAGGGACTGCTGGCCCTGCTGATTGAAGGGCTCGAAGGGCTGACGCCGCAGCAGGCCACCGCCATCGATCCGGCCTTCATCGCCGCCACCGGCCTGCAGGCCAGCCTGACTCCCTCAAGGGCCAACGGCTTTCTCAACATCCTGCGGCTGATGCAGGCCCAGGCCCAGTCCTTGGCGGCCACCACCTAGGCCAAGCCAGTTGATTTCTAGGATCGACAAATTGATACCCCCCAACGAATGACCATCGGCATCGGCTTGCTCGGGCTCGGCACGGTGGGGGCTGGTGTGGCAGCCATCCTGGCGACCCCGGCCGGCCGCCACCCGCTGGTGGGCGAACTCGAATTGCGGCGGGTGGCCGTGCGCGACCTGAACCGGCCTCGCACGGTGGAATTGGCAGCCGAACTGCTAAGCACCGACCCAGAAGCCGTGGTCGACGACCCGGCGGTCGACATCGTGGTGGAGGTGATGGGTGGCCTGGAGCCGGCCCGCTCCCTGATCCTGCGGGCGATTGCAGCTGGCAAACCGGTAGTAACCGCCAACAAGGCCGTGATTGCGCGTTATGGCGAGGAGATCGCCGCCGCCGCCGCCCGCAATGGGGTGTATGTGCTGATCGAAGCCGCCGTAGGTGGCGGCATCCCGATCATCGAGCCCCTGAAGCAGTCCCTGGGAGCCAACCGAATCCAGCGGGTGAGCGGCATCATCAACGGCACCACCAACTACATCCTCAGCCGCATGGCGGCTGAGGGGGCCGCCTACCCAGACGTGCTGGCCGACGCCCAGCGGCTGGGCTACGCCGAAGCCGACCCCGCTGCTGATGTGCAGGGGGGAGATGCCGCCGACAAGATCGCAATTTTGGCGGGCCTGGCCTACGGCGGTCCGGTGCCCCGCGAGGCCATCCCAACAGAGGGGATCGACCAGCTCGATGCCCGCGACATCGCCTACGCCGAGCAGCTTGGCTATGTGGTGAAGCTTTTGGCCGTGGCCCAGGCGATGCCAAGTGAGCAAGCCGTGCAGCTCCTCGATGTGCGCGTCCATCCCACCCTGCTGCCCAAGGCCCATCCGCTGGCCGGGGTGAACGGGGTCAACAACGCGATCCTGGTGGAGGGAGACCCCGTGGGCCAGGTGATGTTCTACGGGCCCGGGGCTGGAGCAGGACCCACCGCATCGGCGGTGGTGGCCGACATTCTCAACATCGCCGGCATCCGCCAGGCCACTGGCGGCAGGGGCACTCAGGCGCCCCTCGATCCCCTGCTGGCCGCCGGCAGCTGGCGCGACTGCCAGCTGGTCGAGAGTGCCGTAACCAGCCACCGCAACTACTTGCGGCTGCGCACCAGCGATCGGGCCGGCGTGATCGGTGCGATCGGCACCTGCTTTGGCGAAGCGGGGGTGTCGATTCAATCGATAGTGCAGTTCGAAACCCAGAGCGCCGGCGGCGCCGAAATCGTGGTGATCACCCACGAGGTTTGCGAAGCCAACTTCCGCCAGGCCCTAGCCGCAATCGAGGCCCTGACAGATGTTCAGGCCGTGGCCGCCTGCCTGCGCACCCTGTAGCAGCGGGCCTGATTGACTCCATCAGGTCTCCAAATCGCCATGAACTGGCCACTGGGCCCAGCGGCAGGCCACAGTGGGGGCATAAATCGAAATTAATTATTAAGACCCCAGCGGGGTCTGATCTGAAGGGGCCAGTGCTGCGGCAAGCCCTGTCGAGATCCCCACACTCAGGCCGATGTTTGTAGCGAGACGAACAGTGTCCAGCCCCTGTCCCCCGCAACATCTGCCCAGCAAGTACCAATCAGTTAGCCCCTAACCCCATGACCGGCCCCACCTGCTCTAGTGCCCAGGCCTCGAGCACATTCAACCTTCACCAAGGCGCCTGCGTGCACCTTGAAAGCGATGAGCAGCTCTACCAAGTAATTGGCGTCGACGACCACCACGACCGCTGCTGGCTGCGCCGCTGGCCATTGGCGCGCCAGGGATCGGAAGTGTTTGAAATTTCCCTGCAACAGGTGCGCCCTGCCTGGCCGCATCGGTCTTGAATGGCGTTGATTTGACGGCTGCCCCTTGCCCCGCGCTCCGCGGCTGACCCAAACCCTGGCAGCAGCCCTGCTGACCAGCGGCCTGCCAGCTGGCCTGACTCTCTCCGGCTGCCAGCCCAAGCACGAGGCATCGGCCAACCGCCTGGTAGTTGCCAGCAAAAACCGCATCGACACGGTTGATCCAGGCGGCGCATACACCTTCGGCGCCATGCAGCTGCTGAGCGCGATCGGCGATCCGCTCTATGCGATCAATGCCGCTGGCCAGCTGGAGCCGCGTCTGGCAGTGGCGCTGCCCCAGCTGAGTGCCGACGGGCTCAAGGCCCAAGTGCAGCTGCGCCAGGGGGTGCGCTTTCACGACGGCACGCCGTTTAATGCCGCGGCCATGGTGTTCAGCCTGGAGCGCTTCCTAGCCATCGGCAAGCTCAGCTACCTGCTGGGCGATCGGGTAAGCGCAGCGCGGGCTGTGGGTCCATACACAATCGAGCTGACGCTCAAGCGCCCCTTCAGCCCCCTGGCCGAGCTGCTCAGCGCCGTCAACCTGACGCCCCTCTCCCCCAGCGCCTACAAAAACCATCGCGATCGCTTCCTCAACGACCGCTTCGTGGGCACTGGGCCCTACCGGCTCAGCTTCTTCACAGGCCAGCAGCAACGCCTAGAGCCGTTTGCGGGGTATTGGGGTGCCAAGCCCGCCAATGGCGGTATCGACCTGGTGTCGCTCAGTAATTCCACCGCCCTCTACGGCGCCCTACAGAGCGGCGAGGTGGATGTGCTGCTCTCGACCAGCCTCGAAATCGACCAGCAGGCCGCCTTGCAACGCCAGGCTGCAGCTGGCAGCCTGCGGGAGGGCAGCGGTCCGGCACTGGAGATCGGCTACCTCACCCTGCTCACCGACCAGCCGCCCCTCAACGATCCCCGGCTGCGCCAAGCAGTGGCCTATAGCCTCGATCGCAACACCATCAGCCGCCGGGTAACCCTGGGCCTGCGGCCGCCCCTGCGCGATCTGGTACCCCCCAGCCTCAAGGGCTCCGACCCCCAGGCCTGGCCCAGCTACAACCCAGCCAAGGCCCGCCAGCTCTACCGCCAGGCCGGTTACTGCCAGGGCAAGCGACTGGCCCTGCCGCTCACCTTCCGCTCCAACATCCCCGCCGACCGGATGTTTGCCCTCACCTGGCAGGCCCAGCTGCAGCAAGATCTGGGCGATTGCGTTGAGCTCGAGGTGACCGGCATGGAGGCCACCACCGCCTATCGCCAACTTGGGGAAGGGAGCTTCCCGCTAATCCTGCTGGAGTGGATGGGCGACTTTCCCGATGCCGACAACTACCTGGTGCCCTTGCTGGGCTGTGAGGAAGCCCAAGGGGAGCGCTGTCTCAAGGGGGCCAGCGCCGCCAGTGGCAGTTTCTGGGCCAAACCCGGCCTGCAACAAGACCTGGAGCGCAGTGCTTCCGTAGCCGGCCCCGCCCGCGCCGCCCTGTTGCGCCGCATCCAGCGCCAAACGGCAGCCGCCAACCCCTACCTACCGGTGTGGCTGGTGGCACCGCGGGCCTGGGCCCAGCCCAGCATCAGCCAGCCCCGTTTCGATGGCTCCGGCCGCCTATTGCTACAGGAATTGACCCGTAAGCAGACCCCCCAAGGGAGCACCAAACCATGAGCCGCCGCCGGGCCCTTTTGCGCTACCTGGCCGCCCGACTGGCGCTGGCGCCATTGATGTTGTGGCTGATCGCCAGCCTGGTTTTTCTGCTGCTGCGGCTGGCGCCTGGGGATCCGATCGACGCCCTGCTCGGCACCCGCGCTCCCGAAAGCGCCCGCGCTGCGCTGCGGGCCCAGCTGGGCTTGGATCAACCATTGCTGCACCAATACGGCAGCTTCCTGGGCAAATTGCTGCATGGCGACCTGGGCACCTCTCTCACCAACCAGGAACCGGTGACGGAAGTAATTCGACAAAGCCTGCCGGCCTCCCTGGAGCTGGGGGGGGTAGCCCTGCTGCTGGCTGCCGTTGTGGGTCTCGCGGTGGGCTTTTCCGGCATTGCCCGCCCGGAAGGCAAGCTCGATCTAGCGGGCCGGCTCTACGGCATCGGCACCTATGCCCTACCGCCCTTCTGGGCGGCGATGGTGGTGCAGTTGGTGTTTGCGGTGTGGCTGGGCTGGCTGCCGGTGGGGGGGCGCTTCCCGCCCACCTTGCTGCCTCCGGAGGGAAGCGGTTTCTACTTGCTCGACAGCCTGCGCAGTGGCCTGGCCACGGGCGAATGGCAGCTGCTGCTAGGGAGTGTGCGCCATCTGGTGCTGCCAGCGGCCACCCTGGGCCTATTGCTCAGCGGCATCTTCGCCAACTCGCTGCGACTAAATCTGCGCCGCACCCTCGGCTCCGATTACGTGGAAGCAGCCCGCAGCCGCGGCCTGGGTGAGGCCCGGGTGGTGCTGCGCCACGCCTTGCCCAATGCCCTTTTGCCGGTGCTCACGATCACGGGCATCACCGTGGCGTCGCTGATCGGCGGGGCACTGCTGATCGAGGTCACCTACTCCTGGCCCGGCATCGCCTTCCGGCTGCAGGAAGCGATCGGCCAGCGCGACTACCCGCTGGTGCAGGGCATCGTGGTGGTGGTGGCTGGCCTGGTCGTGCTGGTGACGGTGCTGGTGGATCTGCTGGTGGCCGTGCTCGATCCGCGCATCAAGTTCTGAGCCTTAACTCACTCCGGCGGCAGCAACCCCTGCCAGCGGCGAGCCTGGTTGCGATCGAGCACGTAGGCCCGGACGCCGTCCTGTTCGCGGCGTTGGGGGGAAAGCAGCAATGGGTGCTCAAAGCCTTGCAGAAATTCGCTGGTGACGTTGAGCAGCAGCGCCTGCACCTTCAGGGGCTCGATGCCCACCAGCTCCTCACCGAGTCGAAACAACGCTTCGCCCCGGTTGTCGATACGCACCGGTGAGAAATGGCTGGCCCCCTCCACCAGCACCAGCCGGCTGTGGGGATGGGTAGCTCCAGCAAACACGGCCAGCTGCTCCTGCACCGGAGGGGTCACTAGATCGAGACTGCCGCCAACCAGCAGCACCGGCACGTTGAGGTCTTGCAGGCCGCGGTGGGGCCAAAGCAGGCTTCCGAAACCATTGAAGGCAACCACTCCTAGCAAGGGCGTGGCCTGGGACCGCAAGGGGCCTGCGCTGGCGTCGCCATCACCGGTGATCCGAGGCAGCTGGCACTGGAGCAGCCGCGACAGGTTGGTGAGCGGCAAGGACGCCAGGGCCAGCTCACAACGGCGACCAAGTCCCCGCTCCGGCACCAGGCCAGCCCCCATCAGCGCAGCCAGGCCACCAAGCGAGTGCCCCCCCAGCACCACTCCCTGCTCCCCCGCAGGGGCCGGGCCCAAAGCAGGCAGCTGACCCTCCCGCTGGGCCTCAAGCACGGCCTGCAGATCTGCCAGGCGCTGGGGCAGGGTTTCGGCCCCGGGCGGTGGGGCGTCACCAAGCAGCGACGCCTGCAGGGCCTGCTGGTCGCTGCCGGGATGGACCACCACCAACACGGGCCAACCCCGATCGGCCAGAGCCGCCGCCAACCAGCTGAGCTGGTCGGCGCTGCCGCCCAGGCCCGGCATCAGCAGTAGCCAAGGGCCACGGCGAGCCTGCTGGGCAGGCCATAGCTCCAGCGGCAGGGGCGCCACCCGATGGGGCACCGGCAACTGCAGGCGCTGGGGCTGGCGCCGCACGGCGCTCGTAAACCCCAAAGGACTGGAGCTACGCCGGGGCAGGGACAGCTGGCGCAACCGCTGGAGGGCAGTGTTTTGCCGCTTCAGCTGGCTGCGCCACTGTCCAGCCAGCTGCAACGCCCCATCGAGGCGCAGGGTGACGCTGGCCACAGGCAGGGCCCGCAGCAGCTCCAGGGCGGAGACGCTGCTCTGCCGCTCCAGCAACTGACGCAGGCTGCTGAGCAGCAGCGGTGCCGTACTGCGGTCATCAGCACCGGTGGTGAGCAGGCTGCCGGCTTCTTTAAGCATCTGCTCACCGGTCCAGCTGTTAAGCAGCTGGAGCCCAAAGCTGCGATCCCGCAGCAGCGGCGCCTGCAACAAGCGGACCAGGTCGCGGCGACTCTGGGCATCCAGCAGCATGAGCCACGCTTGCAGGCCATTCCCTTCCTGCTCGGGCTGGCGAGTCCAGGACTCCAGGGCCGCCAGGTCGATGGGCAGCGCCAGGCCATCGAGTTGCAGCACCAACTCTTCGGCAGCCCGAGCCGGCATGCAGCCCATGGCCAGAGCTCCGGTAAAGCAACACCAAAGGCGTAACGAACGGCGAGCCAAGGCCAAAGGCGAGGGGTTCTTATTCTCCCGCGCCAGGGCGCCAGACTCCCCTCACTTAGCTAACGGCCCGTTTGCGCCCCTTCCGTTCCGCCAGTGCGCCGCGGTCCGCCAGTCCGGCACGGTCCGGCTGGCTGGGCCAGTTTCCGGCGGCACTGCGCCAGGTGGCCCTAGTGCGACTGATGGCTTCGTTTGGGGCCGGTGGGGTGCTTTACCTAACGCCGATCGTGTTCCACCAGGCGGCCTTCAGCGCCCAGTCGGTGACCCAGGGCTTGGCGCTGGCGGCGCTGGCGGGCACGGCGGGTCGTTTCTTGAGCGGCATGCTGCTGGATCGGGGGCTGGCCTGCTCGATACCAGTGCTATTAGCAGCCCTGGCAGCCCTGCTGGGGGATCTCCGTCTGTTTGGCACGGCCAGCTTCCCGGGCTACGTGCAGGGGCAATTGCTGATCGGCATCGCTGCCGGGCTCTACTGGCCGGCGGTTGAGCTGGCGGTACCCCTGGGCTGCCGCATGGGGCCTGCCCCGATTCCCACCGCCCGGGGCTATGCATTGGTGCGCAGCGCCGATGCGGCTGGGATTGCGGCTGGAGCCCTGCTCGGGGCGCTGCTGGCGGCGGCCGGCCATCTGCGGGGCATCTACCTAATCGACATCATCTGCCTGCTGGCGGTGGTAGCGCTGCTGCTAAGGCAGCCCCTGCAGCGGGCTAGAGCTGCCAGCTTCGATCCAGCCGACCACACCCCCTGGCGCCAATGGTTGCCGCCACTGCTGCCTCTACTAGCGATCAGCCTGCTGGCTACCTCGCTCCCCGCACTGATGCAGAGCGCCCTGCCCCTGGATCTGGTGCGCGGCGGCCTGGAGCGGGCCGCCATGCCCGAAAGCCTGGGGGCGCTGCTGGTTGGTCTGCAGCTGGGCGTGCTGGTGCTGATCCAGTGGCCGGTGGGTCAGGCCCTGGCAAAGCGTCCGATAGCGCACGGGCTGGGACTGAGCCTGGCCTGCTTTGCCATGGGCACGGTGTTGCTGGCCTTTTCAGCCCTGAGCAGCCAGGGGCTTTGGCTGGTGCTGCTGGCCCAGCTGCCCCTGGCCCTGGGGGCAGCTGCTTTCCTGCCGATTGCAACCGCAGCGGTGATCGAGCTCAGCCCCAAGGAGCACCAGGGCTTGGCCATGGCTCTTTTTTCCCAATGTTTTGCCCTGAGCGCTTTAGGGGCACCACTACTGGCCGGCGTAGCCCTCGATGCCCAAAGACACGCCGGTGGCTTCTGGATCGGCATGACCCTGCTCTGCCTGGCTGGCCTCAACCTGGTGAAGCGACTCAGGCCGAGGCCAGCTGCGGATTTTGGATCGGACGGGGTGAGCTGAAACCCCTGTCCGAAATCTGAGGCCCTGTCCGAAATCTGTACGGGCTGTGCAAGTTGTACGAGCTGTACGGATCTAGAGGGGGGGGCCGTGCTTCAAGCCGAGGCCGGCGGTTGTTCGCGAGCGGATGCCTGCTTAGCCACCCAGGCCTCGTGGGGCAGAGGCTCGGTGCCGTATTCCCAGTCGTCGTAGTCGGGATCGTTGCGGATCTTCTGGTGCAGCTCCTTCTGCACGTCAAAATCGTGGGGATGGCCAACGTCCACGGCTTCTTCCGGCTGAGGATTAGTCGGTTGGGGGGTAGTCATGGCTTATCTCTCAGCAAATCCATTCTGAAGCAGGTTCAGGCTCGGTGAAATGCCCCCAAGCTCACACGTTGAACAGAAACTCCATCACGTCGCCCTCAGCCACCACATATTCCTTGCCCTCAGCCCGCAGCCAGCCCTTGGTGCGAGCTTCCACCAGCGAGCCCGCCTCGAGGAGCTGCTTGTAGCCGATGGTTTGGGCGCGGATGAAGCCGCGCTCGAAGTCGGTGTGAATCACGCCAGCGGCCTGGGGGGCGGTCATGCCGGCCTGGATGGTCCAGGCGCGGGTTTCCTTCTCGCCGGTAGTGAAATAGGTGCGCAGCCCCAGCAGGTCGTAGGTGGCGCGGATCAAGCTCTGCAGGCCGCCCTCCCCTACCCCGAGACCCGCCAGGAATTCGGTGCGATCCTCCTCTGGCAGTTCGATTAGTTCAGCCTCCACCTGGGCTGAGATGCGCACCGTGCCCGCCCCTTCCTTCAGGGCCAGCGCTGCCACCTCCTCGCAGTAGGCGTTGCCGCTGGCCAGATCGTCTTCGCTGACATTGGTGGCATAGATGATCGGCTTGGCGGTGAGCAGCCCCAGGGGCTTGAGCAGGGGGGCTTCCTCATCGCTGAGGGCCACATTGCGGGCGGCACCGCCGGCCTCCAGCTCCACCTGAATGCGCTCAAGGGCGGCATCTTCCAGCTGGGCCTCCTTGCTGGTGCGCACCTGCTTCTTGAGCCGCTCGCGTCGCTTCTCCACCTGGGAGAGATCGGCCAGGCCCAGCTCAAGGTTGATCACCTCCGCGTCGCGGGCCGGCCCCACCGAGCCACTCACATGGATCACGTCGTCATTTTCGAAGCAGCGCACCACGTGCACGATTGCGTCGACCTCCCGGATGTTGGCCAGAAACTTGTTGCCAAGACCCTCTCCCTGGCTGGCCCCCTTCACCAGCCCGGCGATATCGACAAACTCAACCCGGGTGGCAATGATCTCCTTGCTGGAGCTGAGCGCAGCTAGCTGGTCAAGCCGGGGGTCTGGCACGGAGACCACACCAGAATTCGGCTCAATCGTGCAGAAGGGGTAGTTGGCGGCTTCGGCCTGGGCGTTGGCGACCAGGGCATTGAACAGGGTCGATTTGCCGACGTTGGGCAGACCGACGATTCCGGCTTTAAGCATGGCTGAAATCTACGGGCCGCAGGTCGAGGCGCCAGCAGCGAAAATAGATGTCTCTGCCCCCAGCCCAATTTCCACCCCCACTTCAGTGCCGGTGATTTCCAGCTCGCCGCGCCGGCCCTGGCAGCGGCGGCGCCTTTGGGCCGCAGCCGCCGCAGGGCTTGTGCTCGTAGCTGGCATAGGCCTCGTGCAGCGGCAGCGCGGCACCAGCCGGGCCAATCTCGAGCCGTACACAGTTGTTGCAGCTGCGGGCGACCTGCCAGGGGTTGTGAGTGCCAGCGGCGAACTCGAAGCTGAAAAGCGCGTGAACGTCAGCCCCAAGCGGCAGGGGGTGATCGAGGAGCTCTACGTGGAGGAGGGCGACCCGGTGACCTCTGGCCAGGCCCTAGCTCGCATGGATCGAGGCGACCTCGACGAGCGGCTCGCCGAGCTGCGGGCCCAGTTGCGCTCAGCCCAGGCCCAGCTGGCCCGCAGCCGCAGCGAGCTGGAGCGCAACGAGAGCCTCTACCGCCAAAACGCCATCAGCCTCAGTGACTTCAACAGCGTGCGCAGCACCTTCCTGGTGGACCAGGCGGCGGAACAGGCCGCCCGCCAGCGGTTGACCGCCCGCCAGGTGGAGCAGGCCGACTTGGTGGTGCGGGCACCGTTCGATGGGGTGGTGACCCAGCGCTTCGCCGATCCTGGCGCCTTTGTGACACCCACCACCACCGCCTCGGCCACCGCCGGTGCCACCAGCTCCTCGATTGTGGAGCTAGCCCAGGGCCTGGAGGTGGTGGCCAAGGTGCCGGAAAGCGACATTGGCCGTGTGCAGCTGGGCCAGAGCGCCACGGTGCGAGTGGATGCCTTTCCCGATAAAAGCTTTGAAGCACGGGTCAAGCGCGTCACCCCCCGGGCCGTGAAGATCAACAACGTCACCTCCTTCGATGTGGTGCTGCGCTTGGTTGGCGACCCCCCCCAGCTGCGCATCGGCATGACCGCCGACGTCGGCTTCCAGACAGGTCAGGTGCAGGCCGACACCCTCGTGCCCACCGTGGCGATCGTCACCGAGGCGGGGCGGCCGGGCGTTCTGCTGGTGGGCAAGAAAAACCAGCCCACCTTCCAGCCGGTGGAGCTCGGCATCAGCAGCGGCAAGGACACCCAAATCCTCTCCGGGCTCAAAAGCGGCACCCGGGTGTTCATCGACCTGCCGCCCTGGGCCCAGAAACGCAAATGAAATGGGTGCCTGGGGAGAACCCTCAGGCAGCCAGGAAAGTGCGGGCAGCCTCCACGATCCGACCTGAAGCCTGGCCGTCGCCAAAGGGATTGTGGGCCCGGGCCATCGCCTCATAAGCCGCCGGATCATCCAGCAGGCGGCTGGCCTCGGCCACGATGTCGGCGCTGTCGGTTCCGATCAGCTTGGCCGTGCCCGCCTCCACAGCCTCAGGGCGCTCCGTGGTGCGGCGCAGCACCAGCACCGGCTTACCCAGCGATGGCGCCTCCTCCTGCAGACCACCCGAATCGCTCAGCACCAAGGTGGCGCCGCGCATCGCCGCCACCAGCTGGTCGTAATCGAGGGGTTCCACCAGAAAGGCGCGGGGGTGGTCGCCGAGCAGGGCTTGCAGGGGCTCTCGCACGGTGGGATTGCGATGCAAGGGCAGCAGCAGGGCGGTATCGGGATAGAGCTCGAGCAACTCACGGAAGCCGCGGCCTATGTCCTGTAGGCGCTCTCCCCAGTTTTCTCGCCGGTGCACCGTGGCCAGAATCACCCGCTGCTTCTCAAAATCGAGGCCGGGCAAGGTGTACGGAGGCGCCTGCTCGGCCATCAACAGCAGGGCGTCGATCACCGTGTTGCCGGTGGTCAACACCGTGCCCACCACCCCTGAGGCCCGGCAATTAGCAGCCGAGAGGGCCGTGGGGGCGAAGTGCAGCTGGGCCAGCTGGGAGATCAGGCGCCGGTTGGCCTCCTCCGGGAAAGGATCGAGCAGGTTGTCGGTGCGCAGCCCGGCCTCCACATGGCCCACCGGGATCTGCTCGTAGAAGGCCGCTAGGGCCGAGGCAAAGGCGGTGGTGGTATCTCCCTGCACCAGCACCAGATCGGGCCGATGGTCGCCAAATTCCTGCTTCAGCCCCTGCAGCGCGCCGCAGGTGATGTGGGTGAGGGTCTGCTTGGGGGCCATCAGGGCCAGGTCGTGGTCGGCCGTCAGGCCAAACAGACCCATCACCTGGCTCACCATTTCGCGGTGTTGGCCGGTGAGCACAACCCGAGTGCGGAAATCGTCGGCCTGCTGAAAGGCCCGGATCACCGGAGCCAGCTTGATGGCCTCCGGACGGGTGCCCAGCACGATCGTGACAAGGGGCTTAGACACCGAAGCGCTGCAGACCTATTGATCCTACGAAGCTCGTCAGCAAAGGGTCCGGTGCTGACAGAAGCCGCAGCCGCAGCGAAGCTGGGCAAATACCGGTGACCGCAGATGACGACTTCACCCTTTCCTCCCTCTCCCTTTCCCCCGTCACCTTTCCCGCCCGCCGCAGCACCGCCAACCGCCGCACCCCCCGCTCCAGCAGCGGCCCCCCCAGCCCCCCCCCCCCACAC
>NZ_JAGQDB010000054.1:0-16969 GCF_024346495.1 Cyanobium sp. A1C-AMD
CTAAATCAAATTGCAGTCGAACGCGACAGTTTTGAATTCAGAAGCTTCTTAATCCCATGTTGCCCAGAGACTCCCTAATTAAATATTTGACTCATTAAATATTTGATTAGATCAGTGGCGCAGGGACCTGTTTGCGGGTGGCATACAGCAGGGCATGGAGTTCGGGATCCTGCATGGTGCGCAGGATGCGGCGGGGATAGTCGAGCTTGCCGTTGTGGAGGTAAGCCAGGGTGGCTAGGGCCTTGGCGTCACGGGGGTTGCCGCTGGCCTGGAGGGGGCGCTGGGGCAGCTCGAGGGCGCGGCTGAGGCGGGCGAATTTGCCCACCAGCAACACCACGTTGCGTTCGGGATCGAGCAGCTGGTTGCGGGCCTCGGTGATTTCGGCTTCGGAGGCATTGGGCGGCAGCAGACCCTGGTGCACCATTTCGCCGAGGCTTAGCTGGGCGGGGCCATGGGTGCTGAATAAGCCGGAATGGGCCGCTAGGGGCAGATCTTCGCCCGGCTTGGCGTGCCGCATTTCGTCAAACAACACTGCCGCCACCAACACGGGATTGATCCTCTGGCGTTGGGATTCGGCCAGGATCAGGGGACGAAGCTCTACCAGGCGCCCCAGGGTGTGGCTGCGCAGTGGCTCTAATTGATCGATGCCACTGGTGAATAACTGGGCCAGGCGGGGCTGGGGGCCGTGGACACCAAAGCGGCGCTGCAGCTCCTTCAGTTCGTCTGGGGAAAATTGCAGTGGATCACCAAGTTGACCTTCTCCAGGGGCGGAGCTGATGCTGCCGCTCAGCCCGGGATCTAGCAGCAGCAGGGGCGTTTTGGGACCATTAACGAGCGGGATGGTTGCAACAGCCAGCAGGGCTGCTGCAAGGCCGGTGAGACGCCGCACCCCTACCAGCCGCTTGCCTAGGGCAAGCCAGCGCGGGTAGCTGGGGGGGTTAGGCACAAACACTTATTAATTGTGGCTTGATATTACGGAATTTTTCTGGATTAGTCCCCTGACTACGGAACGGTCTTCCGTCCGGCCCTCGGGCTCGGGCTGGGGCTGGTGCTGGGGCGCGGTCAGACCTAAGTTCTGGCGACGAGAGCGGCTTGAGCCGCAAGCCCATGCTTGCCAACTTTGATGGCTCCAATGCCGAGATCCAATGGCAACGCTTCTGCGACTTGCTTTGGTATGAAAGCGATCTTGGTATCTGGCTCGATGTGAGTCGCATGGCGATCGGCCAGGCCGATCTCGATGCCTTGGCTCCTCGATTCGAGCTGGCCTTTGCGGCGATGGCGGCCCTGGAGGGTGGTGCAATCGCCAATCCGGACGAACAGCGCCAGGTTGGCCACTACTGGCTGCGCACCCCAGAGCTGGCACCAGACGCCACCACCACCGCGCACATCAACGCCGAGGTGGAGCGAATCGAGACCTTTGGCCGCGAGGTGCTCGACGGCAGCCTTTGTGCTCCCAATGGCCAGCCGTTCACCGACGTGCTTTGGATCGGTATTGGCGGTTCCGGCCTCGGCCCGCTGCTGATGGTGCGAGCCCTGCAGGAAGAGGGTCAGGGTCTCCCCTTCCACTTCTTCGACAACGTCGATCCCGCCGGCATGAGCCGTACCCTGGCGGGCCTGGACGGCCGCCTAGCCACCACTTTGGTGGTGGTGGTGAGCAAGTCGGGCGGCACGCCTGAGCCCCATATCGGTATGGAGCAAGCCCAGGCTCGGCTTGAGGCCCGGGGCGGGCAGTGGGCTGGCCAGGCTGTGGCGGTCACCATGCTCGACAGCAAGCTCGACCAGGTGGCCGTGGCCGGTCAGTGGTTGCGCCGCTTTGACATGTTCGATTGGGTGGGTGGCCGCACCAGCATCACCAGTGCGGTTGGCCTGCTACCGGCGGCCCTGGTGGGTGCCGATCTGCGCGGCTTTCTGGCCGGCGCCGCCCGAATGGACGCCCTCACCCGGGTGTCAGATCTGCTCCATAACCCGGCTGCCCTGATGGCTGCCGCATGGTTTGTCGCCGGCCATGGCCAGGGCAAGCGCGACATGGTTGTGCTCCCCTATCGCGATCGGCTGGAGGTTTTCAGTCGCTATCTCCAGCAGTTGGTGATGGAGAGCCTTGGTAAGAAGCACGACCGCGGCGGCGAGGTGGTGCACCAGGGCATCGCCGTTTACGGCAACAAGGGCTCTACCGACCAGCACGCCTATGTGCAGCAGCTGCGCGATGGCATCGACAACTTCTTTGTGACCTTCATCGAGGCCTTGGAAGAGCCCAGCGATATCCCGCCCATCGGTGATGAGATCCCTGGCGACTTCCTCGATGGCTTCCTGCAGGGCACCCGTTCGGCCCTGATGGAAGGGGGCCGCCAGAGCCTCTCGATCACTCTGCGTCGCTTTGATGCCACAGCCCTAGGTGCCCTGATCGCCCTGTTTGAGCGCGCCGTCGGTCTCTACGCCGACCTGGTAAACGTGAACGCCTACGACCAGCCTGGGGTGGAGGCCGGCAAAAAGGCAGCAGCCCTGATCCTGGCCCTGCAGGAGCGGCTCGAAGCCCTGCTCAGTGATGGCCAGGAGCGCAGTTTGCAGGAGTTGCAGCAGGCTTTGGGCACGGACAGCCCAGAGAGCCTGTTCTGGATCCTGCGCCACCTCTGCGCCAATCCCCGCGGCTATCAGGTGACTGGTGACTGGGGTTCTCCGGCGGCGATGAAGTTCGCCAAGGTCTGATCAGGGAAATCCCCATGCCAGAGCCCGTTGCGGCGAGCCCTGCCTCTCCCCAGCAGGTGTTGCGCGAGGTTTTTGGCTATGGAGCTTTTCGGGGGCCCCAGCAGGAGATTGTTGAGCATGTGGTGTCTGGTGGCTCGGCCCTGGTGCTGATGCCCACCGGAGGGGGCAAATCGCTTTGCTACCAGATCCCGGCCCTCTGCCGAGCGGGAACGGCGGTGGTGATTTCGCCCCTGATCGCCCTGATGCAAGACCAGGTTGAGGGGCTGCGTCAGGCGGGGGTGCGAGCTGCGGCGCTGCATTCGGGCTGTAGCGCTGAGGAAACCGCCAACACCTGGCGCCTGCTGCGGGCGGGCCAACTGGATTTGGTTTATTTATCTCCCGAGCGCTTGCTGGCGGGGGACACCCTCGAGCGGCTTGCTGCCCTACCCCTGGCCCTGTTTGCCATTGATGAGGCCCACTGCGTTTCCCAGTGGGGGCATGACTTCCGCCCGGAATACCTGCAGCTTTCGGTGCTGGCCCAGCGATTTCCCGCCGTGCCGCGGCTGGCACTCACCGCTACGGCCGATCCCCGCACCCGAGACGAGATCCGTGCCCGGCTGCAGCTGGAGCAGGGGCGAGTGTTTCTGGCCAGCTTTGATCGCCCCAATATTCGCTATTTGCTGCGCGATAAGGACGACGTTCGCAGCCAATTGCTTGAGCTGCTCGCAGATCACCGCGGCGCTTCAGGAATTGTGTACGCCCGCTCCCGCAACCGGGTGGATGGCTTCTGCCGCGACCTGCAGGCGGCGGGATATGACGCCGTTGCGTATCACGCCGGATTGGATGGGGCGGTGCGCAGCGCCGCTCTGGAGCGCTTCCGCCGCGATAGCGGCGTGGTGGTGGTTGCCACGATCGCTTTTGGCATGGGCATCGATAAGCCGGATGTGCGCTTTGTGGCCCACGTGGACCTGCCCAAAAGCCTGGAGGCCTACTACCAGGAAACTGGCCGCGCCGGCCGGGATGGTCTGCCGGCCCTGGCCTGGATGGTGCATGGCGGCGGCGATGTGCCCCAGCTGCGCCGCTTCATCGACGACTCCGACGCGGAGCAGCAGCAAAAACGGGTTGAGCACGGCAAGCTCGATGCCCTGATTGGCTTCACCGAGGCGAGCGGCTGCCGCCGTCAGGTGTTGCTCAGCCACTTCGGTGAGACCCTGCCCGAGCCCTGTGGCAATTGCGATCTCTGCTTAGAGCCAGATACGGCCGTCGATGCCACCGAGTCGGTGCGCAAGGCCCTATCGGCTGTGTACCGCACGGGCAGCCGCTTTGGTGCCGCCCATTTGGTGGATGTGCTGCTGGGGGCAGATACGGCCCGAATTCGCGAGCTCGGCCACCAGCAGCTGGGTGTGTACGGCATTGGCAAGGAGCTTGATCGCGGCCAGTGGCGCAGCCTGTTTCGCCAGCTGGTGGCCCAGGGGTTGCTGCAGGCCGATTCCGAGCGCTATGGGGCTCTGGGATTCGGCGAGGACGGGCGGCTCAAGCCGTTGCTGCGGGGTGAGACCCAGCTACTGCTGCGGCTGCCGCCAGCGAAGCGTGAGCGCCGCCGCCAGCCTGGGGTGAGCCCGGCTCCTGCTGCGTCAGAGCTGAACTCTGATGAGGCGCCCGTGTTGCAGGCGCTGAAGGATTGGCGCCGCGAGCAGGCGCGGGAGCAGGGGGTGCCGCCCTACGTGGTGTTTCACGACCGCACCCTGGTGGAGGTGGTGGCCCGCAGGCCCCGCTCCCTGGAGCAGCTGGCTGGGATCGGCGGTGTGGGCCAGGCCAAGCTCGATCGCTATGGCGCGGCATTGCTGGCGAGCTTGGATGCTGCCCTTTTGCATCAGGGGACACAAACGCCAGCTTCATGAGGCGTTACATTGGGTTCACGTTTCCTTAAGGATTCTTTTCATGGCTGACTCCACAACCCGCTTTGGCTTCGTTGCCTTTGCCGAAACCTGGAATGGCCGCCTGGCCATGCTCGGTTTCGTGATCGGTTTGGGCACCGAGTTGCTTACTGGCCAGGGCATCCTGAGCCAGATCGGTCTGGGCTGAGTCCCGATCGGGCCTGATCAGCTGGCTTCAAAGCCACTGCATGCCCGGGGTTTCCATCATTTCCTGGCTGGGCCAGGCACCGAGACCTGCAAAGGCTGCCCCTAGGGCAGCCCATACTCCTCTGCCGCTGGACAGCTCCTGTTCAGCGGCCCATTCGGCCTCTGCCACTTCAGATTCGCTCAGGCCAAGAGCTTCCACCAGCTGCCTGTAAAGGACTTTTTCTGCTGGGTTGATTGGCGAACTGTCCTGAGGTCGTTGGCCCACCTTGGCCATCATGTAGCTGAGCTTCAGGGCCAGAGCGCGGTCTTCTCCGCTAGTGAGCCTGGGAATCACTTCGTCCAGCACTGACGAGTCGACTGTCCAGGCAGCTAGCTGTAGCGCAGCTTCCTGGTTTGCCTCCGAGCCATCTCCACAGGGGAAGTACTTGGCTACGAGTTTCTCGAGCAGCCGCTTTTCGTCTGCGGAAACATCGCCATCGGCCCAGGCCACGCAGCAAACAACCCTGAGCAGGTCAAGCTGACGATCTCGCTGCGAGCTGCTGGGCCCGGTTTCAAGGGTCATGGCGCAGGAGACGGCTTTTGAGCCATTTTGACCAGCCCTTGGCTTGTTTCAGTGGAAATCACCCCCAGATGGGGGCATACATGGGCAGCAATCCAGATGATGATGAATTGAACACAGAACCGAGGTGGGCCATGGTCCACACCACCCAAGTTTTGACAACCAGCTGCCTGGGACGCACCTGCCTCAAATGGCAGCCCGATGGGGAGCTCACCGCCCTTGATCTGCAGCTAGTGCTCGAGCGGCTGGCCCAGGTCGATCAAGATGTGGTCGCAATCCTGGATCGCACTGTCGGCTAGACCCCATGTCCCTCGATCAGCTGAAGGCCTTCCTGGGCAAGGTTCAGGATGACCAGTCGCTTCGGCAAGCCGTGCAAGCCGCTGCTACTGCTGATGACGTGGCCAAGATCGGGGCAGGCCTGGGCTTTGAATTTTCTGGCGACGAGCTGCTGAGGCTTTCAGGCAAAAAAGTAGGCCGCGTAACGGTTACCAAGCAGGACCTGCCCGGGGAATACAACTAGCTGCCGTGCCGTGGGCTTCGTTCGCGGTTAGACAATCTTTAGTAAACGCATCGGCAACACCATGGCCAAGCGGACGGAACTGATCACGGCGATTGGCTTAGGGCTCGTCGTAGCAGCTGCGGGCAGCTTCACCGCTCTGGCCCGCCCCATGGGCGGCGGCGGCTTTGGCGGGCCGGGATCCGGTGCGGGGGTGCGTCCAGGAGCTGGCTGGGGTGCTCCTGGCGCCGGAGTAAGACCGGGCGTTGGTGTGGGAGCACCCGGAATAGGGGCGCCCGGAGCGGGAGCTCGCCCTGGTGTGGGCTGGGGTGCCCCTGGCGCTGGTTTCACCCGTGCCCCAGGTGCCTCTGCCTGGAATCCGGCCTGGGGCCGCCAAGGGGGGTACTGGTCGTCGCGCACCTGGAACACCGGCTGGTATCGGCCCTATCCAGCGGCCTGGCCCTGGTGGCGAGCCAGTTCAGTGGCCTGGGGAGTGGGCAGCTTGGCCACTGCTGCTGCGATCACCAGTGCTGTTAACGCAGCTACGTATCAGCAGTCGACCGTGATCGTGGTGCCCCAAACCAGCTTGCAGCTCGACTACGGCTCGGTTCAAGCGCTGCCACCTAATCAAGTTCAGTTTGCCTACGGCGTTGCCGGTATGCCCCTGATGACAGCCACCAGCGATTGCAAGCAAGGGCTGATCAATGGCATGGCACCGACCACGGCCGACCAGGCCCAGGTGCTCAATGCCAGCTGCCACATCGCCTACGGCTCCAACTGAGCGGGGTGGCCCCATCCCTTTTGCGGATTCGGGCCCTGGAGAAGGGCGATCTCGCCGACGTCACCGCCTGGGCCCGCGCTGAACATTTCGCGCCGGGCCAGGGAGACGTAGCCATCTACCGCCATACCGACCGCCAGGGGCTCTGGGTTGGTTGCCTAAACGGTCGTCCAATCGGCTGTATTGCCGGGGTCCGTTACAACGCCGAATACGGCTTCATCGGCATGTTTTTGGTGCAACCAGAGCACCGGGGGCAGGGATTTGGCCGTGAGCTTTGGCAGCGGGCCTTGCAGCATCTGGAGGGCCTTACTTGCATCGGCATTGAGGCCGCCCCCGATCGCATCGGTGACTACGCCAGTTGGGGCTTTGCGCCGGCATCGCCCACCCAGCGCTGGCAGCGGATCAGTGATGGCAACCCCCCGCCCGCCGTTACTCCAGAGGGCCTGAGCCTGCTTGAGGGAAGTGCCATACCCGACAGGGCCGTGCAGGCCTATGACGCCCAGCGGGAGCTCAGCCCCCGGCCCCACTTCCTCGCCGACTGGCTGCACCATCCGGCCGGCACGGTGCTGGCCCTGATCGGCCCGGATGGCTCATGCCACGGCTTTGGCCGGATCCGGCCCTGCCTGCTGCATCGAGGCGAGGGTTGGCGGATCGGGCCCCTGCTAGCCGACACGCCTGCCCTGGCGGCCCAGCTTCTCAACGCCCTGATGGCCCGCCATGCCGGCGTGGTGTTAATCGATGCCCCTGCCGCCAATCCGGAGGCAGGGCCCCTGCTGCTGCAGTTGGGTTTTGCGGTGGTCGCCGAGACGCTGAGGATGTACAGGGGCAGCCTGCCGCCGGTTCCCCTTGGCGATGTCTACGGGTTGGCCTGCCTGGAGCTGGGCTGAGCGCGGCGAGCGGCGAGGCCAGCCTCCGTTGCAGTAACAACAGCCAGCAGCAGCAGGCCGCCTAGCCCGATCAGTTGATTTTGCTGCACCAAATCGGGCATCAACACCTCGTCCACGTTTTGGCTTAGGACACCTCCCGCCACAAACCAGGCCGCTGCCATACCTGAGCTGATCCAGTAGGCCCGCCAGCGGCGTTGATAGATGTATCCCGTACCTAAACCAGGCACCAGGTTGAGCACTACAGCCACCCAGGGGCTGGAGGCGGCAAGGATTACTTCCTGGCTGGGTACTTCGCTGGCTTGATCTGAATTGCTGGTTGGGGTCATTGTTGGCGTGGCCTGGTTTGCTGCAGCTGGGGCGTTGAACCTGCAGGCTGGAGTGCCGCTGATTCTTTTTGCAGTGCTCGCCGCCCTGGTGATTCTGTTGGTGATTGTGGCGGTGGCGTGGGGCCTTAATCCAAGCCGGCAGGATTTTGCTTGGTTTATGCGGCTGCGCCGCCCGCGCTGGCTGGTGTTTGAGGGCTTGATTCCCGTGATTTGGCTGCTGATCTACGCCTGCTTCTACATCTCGGCTTGGCTCACCTGGCAGGCCAGCTGGAGCGGCCTGTGGATGGCGGCTTTCCTGGTGCAGCTGGTATTGGTGCAGAGCTACACGCTTGTGATTTGCCGTAGCCGCAGCCTGGGCAGGGGCACGGTCATTGGCTTTGCTGGCTGGGTGTGGGGCATTGCCCTCACCCTCGCTGTGGCTAGCGAAAGCTTGCTGGCGGCTGCTTTGCTGCTGCCTTACCTGCTCTGGAGCCCGGTGGGCACCTGGGTTACCTGGCAGATGCGTCAGCTCAACCGCTAGCCCTGGTCACCTAGGCGACTCGCGCGCCACGGCCAGGGCCGCCAGCAGGCCGCCGCCAAAACCGCTGAGGTGGCCGATCCAGCTCACCCCTGGCGGTGAAAAAATCGGCAGCAGGCTGGGCAGCACCCCCGCATAGGTGACCAGGGCCAGCACCGAAAGGAGCAGGGAGAGGGGCCGCTTCTCCAGCCAGCCGATCAGCAGCAGGTAGCCCAGCAGCCCGTACACGACCCCGGAGAGTCCGTGACTGCCGTTGGGCCAGAGCAGCCATACCGGAATAGCCGTGGCATAAACCCCCAACCAAACGGCCAGATAGTCGCGGCGGCCGCGCAGCAATACCAGCCAGGAGAGGGGCAGAAAGGTGAGCGAATTGCCCAGGAGATGGCCAAAACCGCTATGGCTGAAGGGGGCTGTCAGCACCCCGAGGAAGGAGCCTCCGGGCGTCATCGGCAGGTTCCAGTTGCCACCGAAAACCAGCTGGTCCACCAGCTCCTGGAGCCAGGGAATCAGCAAGATCAGCGGCGGAAGCAGCAGATTGAAACCGGCTCGGGCGATCAAGCGATCCAGACGTTGGGGCAGAGATTCGCTCACGGCTCGCACTTGAAGCTGCAGCGCAGCATGGCAAGGGCTTCATCAGGCAGGCCCAGCAGACGATCCAGCCAGGGGTCCCCGCACGGTGGCACGCTTGCCACCCCCACCAGCAGGGCCGTGCGATCGGCGCTGAGGGGCTGGCCCATGGCCCGGTGGCGTTGCCCCTGGGCTGCGCCCGTGCTGAGCAGGGTGTCGATCAGTAGGTCGGGGGCGCGGTAGAGCCCGGCAATGCGGAAGCGAAAGCGGGCCTGGAAGTGCAGTTGAACAGCACCTGTTGCTGAATCGATGCTGCCCGCCAGCTGCTCAGGGGCGATGGCGATCTCCAGGCCCGGGGGCAGGGGCAGCCCCAGCACCCGGGTGGTGCGCCAGTTGAGTGGCGGAATCAACAGGCTGGCGGGCTCAAAGCTCACGGTTTGCGGGCCGCCAGCTGGGCCGGGGCCGAGCTCACCGGTTCCGCCGCCGCCGCTGGCGTCGTAGCTGAAGTGGGGATAGGCGCCGATGGCCAGGCCACAGCCCTTACTGGTGGCTAGCTGCAGCGTGCCAACCCCAAACTCAGGGCTCACAGGCTGCGCAGCGCGTCTAATTCGCCGCGGCTGTGCAGTTCGGCCAGCTCGTTGTAGCCACCAATGGCGACGCCATCGATGTAGAGCTGGGGCACCGGTCCTGTCTCGTCGGGTTCGATTTCCACGAAAGCAATGCCCAGGGTGCGCAGCATGCGCAGGGCCCGGCGCGAAAAGGGACATTCCGGCCGGCCGGCGATTTCAACTCGCGGTTCGCTGCTTACTGATCTAATCGGCGCTGCACTTGGCGCTGGGCTGGTGCCGGTGCTGAGCAGGCCCACCAGCAGGTCGGCGCCGCGCAACACCAAGGTGCCGTGCTCGAGGTGGCCACCCCACACCTGGCAGCTGGCATCGGAGAAGCTCAGGTGCAGGTGCACCCCATCTGGGCTAATCGTGCCCTGCAGGGTGATGATCTCCAGCTCGCCAGCCAAAACCGTGGGTGCGCTTTTGCCAGGGCAGGCAAAGGCGGCTTGGGAGAGGTTGCCCACCACACTCAGCACAAAGCCGCCGGCGTTGTGCTCTAGGGCCAGCTGCTCCAGGCTGCGGCGCACATCACTGCCGGCTTCGAGGTGCAGCGGCACGGCACGCATGGCAGTCATAGATATGTGGGTGCAAGGCTACGCCGGCCCATGCTGGTGAGGTTGCCCTGTTGCCATGGCCCCGGATTCCGCCCTCGCTGCCCTCAACCTGGCGGTGGTGGGTCATGTGGAGTGGGTGAGCTTTGTGGCAGTGGAGCAGCTGCCGGTTGCTGGCTCGATCGACCGGGCCACCGCCTTTCTGGAGGAACCCGCCGGTGGTGGGGCGGTGGTGGCGGTGCAGCTGGCCCGTCTCAGTGGCAGGCGTGTGCGGTTTTTCACCTCCCTGGGCCGGGACGCCACCGGCGAGCGCTCAGCGGAGCGGCTCACGGAGCTGGGTCTTGATCTTGAGGTGGCCTGGCGGGATGCCCCAACCCGCCGGGGCGTGAGCTTTGTGGATCGGGCCGGTGACCGCAGCATCACCGTGATCGGGGAGCGACTGGCCCCTTTGGCTAGGGATCCACTCCCCTGGGCTGATCTGGCTGGCTGCGATGGCGTCTTTGTGACCGCGGCCGACGCGGCAGCTCTGCAGCAATGCCGCCGGGCCCGGCTGCTCGGCGCCACGCCACGGGTTGGCTTGCCGCTCTTGGAGGCCAGCGGAGTGAGCTGCGATGCCTTGATCGGCAGCGCCCTCGATCCGGGTGAGCAGGTGCCTGCTGGCGCCCTATCGCGCCCCCCGCGACTACGAATCGCCACCGAAGGGGCGGCTGGTGGCTGGAGCGAACCCGGCGGGCGCTTCTCTGCCCAGGCCCTGGTGGCCCCGCCGGTCGACAGTTATGGCTGCGGCGACAGCTTTGCAGCCGGGGTGATGGCAGGACTGGCGGCTGGTTGGAGCGCAGCCGCAGCAATAGGCCTGGGCGCCCGCTGCGGCGCCGAGTGCGCCGTTGCCTTTGGTCCCTACGCCCGCCCTAACTGACCTGGTTTTGCACCAGCAGCAGCAGCCTGTTTGCCTCCGGATCCAGCAGCCAGGCCTCCACTCCGAAGGCCTCCTGGCGCGGACCGTCCAGAAGCGTGGCGCCCAGCCCAATGGCGCTCGCCAGCCAGGCCTGCAGCAGGGCCATGGCAGCTGCCTGGTTGTTGCCGGCAGGCACGCTGCGCTGCAGGCACGTTGCTAGCCGGCCTGGTTGCTTCGCTTGGGGCCGGCTCTGGGATGGGGCGTAGATCTCCAGGAAGCCACCGGCGGGCCAGGGCACCCGCCAATGGCTGGCACCAAGCCCCTGCAGGGGCTCTACCGCCAGCAAATCGGCGTAAAACCTTGCCAGGGAAGGGGGATTGTCTGCAGCCAGCACCAGGGAGCTGCTCATGCTTGGGGTGTCTTGCACCGTTTTTATTGATTGTCGAAAAAGTCTGCAACGGCTAGATCGGGGCGACGCAGTAGGGCAAAGATGGTGCCGGCGTTGCCACGGCACAGCCTCAGCTCCTCGGTGAGCACGGTGATGTCGAGCCAGGCTGGAAAGCTTTGCTGCACCTCCCGTTGCAGCTGCAAGCGTGTGGTGCCCAGCAGGGGACCGCGCCAGCCACCGCGCTGGAAGCGAACCTGCACCCGCTGCTGTGGAGTTGAGCTGTTATCGCCAGGGCTTGATTCGAGCTGGATGCTGGCCTCTACAGCTATGCCACCCAGGCCGGCCAGCTGCCCTGGCGGCCTCAACAGATTCAGGGCGCGCCCCCGCGATGGAGCGAGTATCTGCAGGTTCTCCAGCCATGGCACAGCCTGGAGATAGGGCTGGCTGCTGCTGCTCCAGCGCAACTCCCAGACCCCCTCCAGCAGTTCGAGGGCACCAGGGGCGACGAGATCTACTGGAGAGGTGCGCTCGAGCTCGAGAATCAGCTCCCGCACCCGCGGCCCCTGGCGTTGGGCTTCCCCCCTGGCGCCACGACGCAACAGGACCAGCAGCTCCTCTCTTGCTTTCAACATCCAGGTGGTCGACGCCGTTACAACCAGTTATAGTTGTTGAAACATTCCTCAACACTAATGACCGAATCCACCCCCCGCTTCGGATTTGTTGCTTTTGCTGAGACCTGGAACGGCCGCTTGGCCATGATGGGTTTTGTGATTGGTCTTGGCACCGAGCTGCTCACCGGCCAAAGCATCGCTGCTCAACTGGGCCTGGGCTGATTGCCAGAGCTCATAGTCTCTGGTTTTTACCAGTAATTTGGCCCCTAAAATAAAAGCCCGAAGCTCTTGCTCCGGGCTTTTTTTGTGGGTAGTTGGCTAGATCTAGCTAGATTTGGCTAGCTGGCTTCGAACTGTAATAGAAGCCACCATTCACTCCGGTTTGACTAACTACGGTGCATTGAGTTGCAACCCGCCATAGGGCGCGATGGATAGGAGTGGGGTCGTAGCGAACTAGCTCGGGAAAACGCTGCTTGAGTAAGGCGTTGGCCCGCCAGGCGTTGTAGTGAGGGATTCTCGGGTTGATGTGATGGCACACATGGGTTGAGCCGATGCCGTGATGCAGCAGGTTGAGCAGGGGGCCATAAGGACGATCCACCGTCTGTAAAGCTCCTTTTGCCCAATTCCAGTCGCTGGTGGAGAAGTGGGGAATATCGGTATCGGTGTGCTGCAGCCAGGTGTAGCCAACCAACCAAGCGTTGATCACCAGATAGGGCAGGCCGTACACCAGCAGCACTCTCGCCGGGGAGGTGTGGATGGAGGCCCACACCAGTGCCGCCACCATCGCCAGTAGGCCGAGGTTTGAGATCACCATCAGGCGACGGCAGGAGTCGGGAAATAGCTGGCGGGCACCGTTGCGGAAGGGTGCAGCCGTAGTGAAATGGGAGGTGGGGCTGCCGTACTCTTCGCCGCTGGCAACACCAAACATCAGATAAAGGGGCCAACCCAGCACCAGGTGGGTGAACAGGGAGGCCACGCCGTAGAGGCCCTGGCCCAGCTGCCGTCTTGTTCCAGCCACGAAGCGTCCCGAGCTGGAATCGGAGCGAGGCGGCACATGGGTTTCACCTGCCTCGAGGTGGTTGCAGTTGGCGTGGTGCACGGCATGGCTGCGCTGCCAGCTGAAGTAGGGCACAAGCAGCAAGCTGTGAAGCACAAATCCCACCACCGCTTCGACGCGGGGGTTGGGATGGAAGGCACGGTGACCGCACTCATGGGCAAGTACCCAGCAACCTCCCGCCAACGTTCCAGTGACCACGGCGTAGAGCAGCCAGAGGGGTGCAGCGCTGAGCTGCAGGGGGATCAGGGTTCCTAGGCCATAGGCCAAAACAGATAGGCCCAGGGACATGGCCAGACTTCCCCAGGCTTTAACCGGGTTGATCTGGGTTAACTCAGAGGGGAGGCAGGCAAGCAGCTCAGCTTTGCTGGGATAGGTGGCTGCTGGCGTGGTGGCCTGCGCGGTGGCGAGGGACGGCAGGGAAACAGGTGGAGTCAATGAAGCTGCCGCAGGGCAAGGAGGAATGGAAGAGGCCCCTAAAAGGCCTTTGAGACCTTAGGTATCAGCACACTGCTGCCGCGCCTTGGCAGGCACATTCACTCAACCCTGAAGGTCACGGCCATCACTGCGGTGATGTCCTTCTCGATTGTGCGGGTGTCGTAGGAGCCGCTGTCACTGGTCTCCGTTGAGTTGGGGGAGGTGATCTGGAACGAGCCGGTGTCGGCGTTTGTGATCGCTCCGATGCCGGCGCCGGCCTCCGAGGCTATGGCCCGCGCCCGAGCCCGGGCGTCCTTGGTGGCCTTCGCCAGCATGTCGACCCGCTATAGAGGCACGCCCTTGCCGATCAACTCTCCAATCTGACCAGAGATCTTATAGATCTTGGCGACATTCCAGCTGCCGATCAGCACTGCTTGGGTGCTGGTCCAGGTGGTGGAGCGCAGCTCCCCGGTGCGGGGATCGCGCACTTCCTGCTTTTCCGATTTGACCGAGTCGAGCTCCATCTCATCGGCCTCGATGCCCTGGGCCTTGAGGAAGGCCACGGTTTGCTCTACTGCAGGCTGCAGCCCTTGGTAAGAAGCTTGCTGGCTGGCCCCGCTCTGGGAGATCTTCACCGACCAGTCGACGTAGTCGGATGTAATTCGCTCGGTGCTGGCTCCAGTAACAGTGATGGTGTCGTTGGCGTTGCGGATGCCCCTCACCATGACGCCACTGGCGGTGGTGAGCCCGAGTCCAAGCACCGCCATGGCAAACACCAGTGTTGGCGTCCGCTTGAGAAACATCCAGCTGCTGAGCGCCCAATTTTGCATTTTCACTCGTCTTGGAAGCCGCTGAATTCAGCCTATTGAGCTGTCGCTTGCCTGTCTTAAAGCTGTTGCGAAAAACGGCTTGTTTATCTAGCCCCAGCCGCTGTTAGAAGTGCCGGGCATAGGTCAGTTCTTGTTAGCTCGTCATCTGCACTATGAAATCCAGATCACTGCTTGGAGGGTCAAACATGCCCTTCACCGCTGATCCGAACACTTACTGCCGTGTCCCTTGATCAACGCTAAATCGCCAATGCCAACTGCGGCACGAACGCCGCCGGAATCGCCCTGTGCAATCGCCAGCGAATCGCCAGCGGCCGCTCTCCCTCGTGGCTCACGTAATCCGCGAAGCCGAGGCACAGAAACGGCAACGTGACCCCGCCGCGCTTGTTCTCCTCCCGCACAAACAACATCACCCGGCTGCCGCGTTCCCGGTGGTGGATATAACGCTGCCCGGTGGCGGACGCTTCCCGCGTGAGGCTCTGGCTTTCCCAGTGGAACTCCCACGGGGAGATGGCGTAGTCGTTGTAGCGGGTGGTGGGGGAGAAGAGGCGCTCACTCTTTTTGAGGGTGATGAAGAAGACGTCGCACTGGGCAGCCTCATCGAAAAACACCCCCTCTCTGCCGGGGAAGGGGCGGGCCTCGTTTAACAGTCCAAAGGCGGCGAACACCTCGGCGCGGGAATAGCGGCCGTGGAGTTTGAGGGGGATGGGGGGCGGATTTGTGCGGTCCCAGTCGAGCGGCGCCACCAGGTGGTCTGTGCGCTCGATCAGCAGCTCGAAAAGCTCCACCAGCTCGGCGCGGAGATCGGCGGCAGCCCAGAGCCGCACCAGGGCATCGGCCAGGGGCACGTGTTGGCGGCCGCTTCCCCAGAGCTGGGCCAGCAGCATCCGCCAGCTGCGCTCGGCGGCGGGATCGAAGTTCGCAGAATCGGGCGCGATGGGCCTCCGCAGCTGATCCACCAGCCAGCGCAAGCGCTCGGGGTCGTCCAGATGCAGCAAGCCGCCGGCGGCGATCCCCCGCCCCAGACGCTTTTCATCCTCGCTGGGCTCCCCTGAGGCCGCCCCTGCTGCTACCCACCCCAGCTCCCGCTGCAGCAAAGCCCAGGACCCCGCCCCCGTGTAAAACTCACCCGGCTCCAGCAACGCCGCCAGCGAACAGCGCCCGAGGCGGCGGGCCTCGGCGAGCAGCTGGGGCCGGCGCGTGGGAAGCGATTCGCGCAAATTTGAAAGCACCCGCTCGCTCGACACCCGATCGAGCTGGAGGCTGCAGCCTGCCGGCAGGAAGGGAAACCCGTCTTTGATCTGCTGTTCCAGCTGGTCGCGCGTGCCGCCGAGCAGGGCGCGGTAGCGCAGATCAAAGCGGAAGCTCCGGTGCGCCTGGCCAATGAAATCCAACACCGTGAGGCAACTCTTTGAAGGGTGCAGGCGCAGACCGCGGCCGAGCTGCTGCAGGAACACGATGGCGCTCTCGGTGGGCCGCAGGAACAGCACCGTGTCGATCTCGGGGATGTCGAGGCCTTCGTTGAACAGATCCACCGCAAACAGGATCTGCAGCTCGCCGGAGCGCAGGCGGCGGATCTGCTCGGCGCGCTGCTCGCGGGGGCTGGAGGCATCGAGGGCGGCGGCGCGCAGGCCGGCGGCCACGAACTTGCGGGCCATCCAATGGGCGTGCTCCACGCTTACGCAGAAGCCCAGGGCCCGCATCGAATCCAGGTTGGTGACCTTGGCGGCGAGTTCGCGCAGGATCAGGCGCAGGCGGGCGTCGTCGGCGGTGTACATGTTGGAGAGGGCTTCGGTGGCGTAGCCGTTGCGGCGCCATTCGATCCGCGACAGATCGGTGCCGTCGTGGAGGCCGAAGTAGTGAAAGGGTGTCAGCAGGCCTTGCTCCAACGCGCTCCAGAGGCGCAACTCGGCGGCAATGCGGCCGTCAAACCAATGGAGGATGTCCTCGCCGCCGGTGCGCTCGGGGGTGGCGGTGAGACCCAGTAGCAGAACGGGCGACAGGTGGCGCAGCCAGCGCTCGTAGCTGGCGGATGCGGCGTGGTGGAACTCATCGACGATCACCACGGCGAACGTGTCTGGCGCCAGGTCCGCTGGATCGATCCCCGCAAGCGACTGCACCGAAGCGAACACGTGGCGCCACTGGCTGGGGCGCTGGCCATCCACCAGCAGCTCGCCGAAGGAGCCGTCGCGCAGCACCTGGCGGAAGGTGGCGAGGCTCTGCTGCAGGATCTCGCGCCGGTGGGCCACGAACAGCAGGCTGGGGTGACCCGGACCGGCCTGGCGGGCGTAATCGAGGGCGGCGATCACGGTTTTGCCCGTGCCGGTGGCGGCCACCACCAGGTTGCGCCAGCGGCCATGGAGACTGCGCTCGGCCGAGAGCTTGTCGAGGATCTGCTGCTGGTACGCGTAGGGGCGGATGTCGAAGAAACTGAGCGGGGTGGCGTCGCTGCTGGTTTCGTTCGCTGAGGCCCGATCAAAGCGGCGCTGCTCGATCTCGCTGGCCCGGTAGGGCTCAAATTCGCCCTCCTCCCAGTAGCTCTCAAAGGTGGCCTGGAACTTGGCCAGGATGCCCTCGTTGTCTTGAGCGGAGAGGCGCACGTTCCACTCCAGGCCGTCGTGCAATGCGGCGGTGGAGAGGTTGGAGGAGCCGATGTAGGCGGTGGAGGAGCCAGAGGTGCGATGGAAAAGCCAGGCTTTGGCGTGCAGGCGGGTGCGGCGGG
>NZ_JAGQDB010000055.1:0-16834 GCF_024346495.1 Cyanobium sp. A1C-AMD
ACTGGGCTTACCAAGCACTGACCAACTTGGTGGAAAAGTACGGCTGCGTGGCCGGCTATCCCAACGGGACCTACAAGGGTGGCCAGGCCATGACCCGCTACGAGGCAGCAGCCCTTTTGAATGCCTGCCTCGACCGTGTCACCGAAGTGACCGACGAACTGCAGAGGTTGATGGATGAATTCAAGAAGGAACTAACGGTGCTGAAGGGCCGCGTCGACGGACTTGAGGCCAAGGTGGGCACATTGGAGGCCCAGCAGTTTTCCACCACCACCAAGCTCAAGGGCGAGGTGAACTTCATCCTGGGAGGAGTACCCGACTACAACTCGGACACGAAGGTGGGAACTCCTCCCGTTGCTGTTGGCAGGCAGGATCGCGCCACCTTCAATTATGATCTGCGCCTGAATCTGGACACCAGCTTCACCGGCAAGGACCTGCTCCGAACCCGCCTGCGCTCTGGGAATTTCACGGCCTTCAGCCCCTTCAACGCTGGAGACAGTCTGTTCAAGTTGGACAAGGCCTCCAGCACTAATGCGGGAGCATCAGGCGTTGGTGGCATCGATACGTTGTCGATCGATCGCCTCTATTACCAGTTCCCGGTGGGCAAGCAATTCACGCTTACCGCCGGTGCCCTGGTGCGCAACACTGAAATTCTCGCCTTCATCCCCACCGCCTACCGCTCCCAGCTGCTCGATTTCTTTGCCGTGGCTGGCACCCCTGGTGCATACAACAAAGTGACCGGCCAGGGATTTGGCGCTGTTTGGAAGCAACAGGTAGCGAAAGGGAAGGGCTTCTGGAACGCCTCGCTCAACTACATCGCCCAGGATGGTGAGATTTCAAACGAGGGCATCTTCGACAGCGATGGCAGCCTCAACACCACGGCCCAGATCGGCTATAAGGCCCCCAACTGGGGAGCAGCCATCGCTTACCGCAACGGCACCACCGGCACCCGCACCGTCAATGCCAACGGCACAGCAAACAGCAACCTGAGCTCTGGCCAGAGCTCCAACAGCTTCTCCGTAGCTGGCTACTGGCAGCCCCTTGAAAGCGGCATCATTCCCTCGATCAGCGCTGGTTATGGCTTCACTGATATATCCGGGGGCGTAGCTGGAGCCGCCGATTCCCAGTCCTGGTACGTCGGCTTGCAGTGGGATGATGCCTTCGTTAGGGGCAACATCGCCGGTGTGGCAATTGGCCAGAACCCCAGTGCTGGAAGCGGTGTAGATGATCCCCTCTCTCTTGAGCTCTTCTACAAGTTCCAGGTAACTGACAACATCTCAATCACTCCAGGGCTCTTCTATATCACCAACAGTTCTAACCAGGTGAATGACAAAGATCTCTGGGGTGGAGTGATTCAAACCCAGTTCCGCTTCTGATCTAGAAGCAAATCCACCTTGGGCGTAGCAATAGTTACGTCCAAGGCTTGCATTGATCACAGGGGGCAGGCGTGAGCGTTCGTAGCCTGAGTGCATTGTCGACGCCAGATCCATTTCAAACGTGACTCACCCACCCAGCGCTAGCCGCCTAGGCTCACGCCCCTGGGGCCAACACCTTGGCTTTTGTGCCCTGGCCGCTACCACCCTTGCTGGTGCCATCGGGGTAGCGGGCATGGCCCAGAACCGCCCCCAGGAAGTGAATGTCTATTCCGGACGCCACTACAACACTGATAAACAGCTCTATAGCGAGTTCACCCGACGCACCGGCATCAAGGTGAACCTGCTGGAGGGTAAAGATGACGAGCTGATCCAGCGCCTGAAGAGCGAGGGCAACAACAGCAAAGCCGACTTGCTGGTACTGGTGGATGCGGCCCGAATTTACCGAGCCCAGGAGGCCAATCTGTTTAGGTCGATTCGCTCCGCTGAACTCAACAAGGACGTGCCGGCCAACCTGCGGGACCCCAAAGGCCAGTGGTTTGCCCTGACCCGCCGGGCCCGCCCCGTAATGGTCAACCCAGCAATCGTGAAGCCCGGCCTGATCCGCAGCTACTCCGACCTCAGCCGTCCGGAGCTCAAAGGCAAGCTCTGCCTACGCAACCGCGCCAGCGTCTACAACCAGTCGCTCACGGCCGATGAGCTGGTGCGGCGCGGCAAACCTGCCACCCAGCAATGGCTGCAGGGCATGCTCGCCAACACCAAAAGGCCCTTCTTTACCTCAGACACCCCCATGCTGCGGGCCGTGGGACAGGGAGAATGCGGCGCTGCTGTAGCCAATCAGTACTACCTAGCGCGCATGCTGCAAGACAAGAACAGCACTGAGCGCAGCACCGCTGCGAAGCTGAAAGTTGTGTGGCCCAACCCCACGCACGTCAATATTTCGGCCGGTGGCGTCACACGCAGCTCCCGCAACCCAGAGGGTGCGCAACGTCTGCTCGAGTTCCTGGTTTCACCCCAATCAGGAGAGGGCTACGCCGCCGCCAACAACGAATACCCCCTCAAGGGCTGGGGCAACAACCCGACCCTGAAGGCATTCGGCACTTTTAAGGCTTCACCGGTGTCCATGGAGCAGCTGGGCCGCCGCAACCGCGAAGCGGTGCAACTGATGACGCAGGCTGGCTGGGAGTAACGATTTGGCATCGCGTTGACGCCCTCCACGATCCAGTGCGCCCCAGGGCAGGGGCCGGGCCGCTCCAGCAGCCGGACCTGGCTCTTACTGGTTGTGATTTTGGCGAGTGGGCTCGCCCTATTGCCCCTGCTCACCCTGGTGAAAGACGTGTTGATCAACAGGGGCGAAAGCAGGCTGGAGCTGGGATTTGACGGTCTCAGACAGGTGCGGGGCACCTTGCTGCTGGTTGCAGGGGAGGGTCTCTTAGGTGCCGTTGTGGGAACTGCCATCGGCTGGCTCACCGCGGTTTGCCGCTTCCCAGGCCGCCGCTGGCTGCGCATCGCCCAACTGGTGCCAATGGCCTTCCCTGCCTACCTGCTGGCCGCCAGCCTGATCGACTGGGGCAGCTATCGGGGCCTGCGCATCCATGGCCTGGGCTGGGCCATCGTGCTGCTCACCCTGGCTAACTACAGCTATGTATTTCTGCTGAGCACCGAGAGCTTCTCTGTTAGTGGCAGGCGGCTACTGGAAGCCAGCCGCAGCCTTGGCGTGGGCCCCTGGAGAAGTTTTTTTCGCGTCGCCCTGCCAATTGCCCTGCCCTCGATCGGCGCCGGCATTGCCCTCAGCGCCATGGAGGTGGTGAACGATCTCGGCGCCGTGCGGCTGCTTGGCGTGCCCAGCCTCTCGGCCGGCATCCTCGATCGCTGGCAGGTGGATGGCGATCCCCAGGGTGCGGCGTTGCTATCACTGGTGGCTCTGGCGATCGTGGCGGTTTTAATCGCCAGCGAACGTCAATTGCGCCAACGCAGTCGGCGCTGGAACCTGGAAGGCGGAACGGGCAGCGCCCATGTTTGGCATTTGGCGGGCTGGCGCGCCGCCCTAGCCCAATTGTTCTGTGTGCTGCCACCCCTTATCGCTGTGGCCATTCCCGCCCTCTGGATTCAGCAGGGCTGGCAAGGGCTGCAGAGCGAATCGTTCGCAGAACTGGGCCAGCTCGCAAGCCGCAGCCTCGGTCTGGCCCTGATTGCCACTGCGGTGACCTGCCTGGGTTCGCTGCTGCTGGCCATCTGCCGGCGCTGGAGCCCCCAGCCGCTGGTGCAACAGCTCAGCTTTATCGCCGGCTTGGGATACGCCATTCCCGGCAGTGTGCTGGCCCTGGGGCTGATCATGCTGGGCGGCCCCCTCGGCTTCAGCTCCGTGCTGCTGTTGCTCTGGGGCTACGGCGACCGCTTCATCGCTGTTTCAAAGCAGGGGCTTGATGCTGCGCTTGAGCGCATACCCCCAAGCATCGACGAAACGGCGACCAGCCTGGGCTGCGACTGGCTGGCGGTATTGCGGCGGATTCACCTGCCCCTGCTGCGGGGGCCACTGCTGGTGGGATCACTGCTGGTGTTTGTAGATGTGGTTAAAGAACTGCCAATCACCCTGGCCCTGCGGCCCTTCGATTTCGACACCCTGGCGGTGCGTGTATTCCAATACGCCAGTGACGAAAGGGTGGGTGCCGCAATGGCACCCGCCGTAATGATCATGGCGTTTGGCTTGCTAGCGGCACTTGCCCTAGTGCCCACCCTGGAGCAGCGCGACTAAATCAGGCAGCAGCCAAAGGGGCGGAATCAACTAGTTCCGGTGCCAGGCGCATGCCGACCTCGCCAATGGGAGCCTCGAGCAGCTGGGCCTGGCGAATCCGTGAAATCAGCCGAGTGGTGGTAACCCGGGTGGTGCCGATCAATTCACCGATCCGTTCATGGGTGAGACGAAACGGCAGATCACACCAGCTACCGCAGCGACGACCGAGTCGGCGCACCAGCAGACCAAACAATGCATGTAGCCGCTGATCAGCGCTGCCTAAGTGACGGATGCGCAGTAGCTGCAAGGTCCATTCATTGACGGCATCAAAGCCATCGCCCTGTCGGAGCGTGGCGTCACTGCGGAAACTCAAAGGCGTGAGCGCCTCAACGCAGACGCCCTCACTGCAGAGGCGCTCGGTGCACAGCTGATCCCCCGCCTGCAGGAAAGCCAAGGTCATCCCCTCAGTTTCCTCGCAGGGGCAATAAACGCGAGCCACCCCGTCCAGCACCTCAATGCAGCTGCCAGAGGGGAGCAGGGCGGGGTTTAGCAGCACGGTTTGCCCAACCGGCATGCGCACGGCGGCGAGGGAATCGGCTGGCAGAAAGCGAAAACTCATAGCCGCGGCAAGGCTTATTGCGAATGACTCGCAACCTAAACAAGAACGCCGCCTTTTGCAAGCGATTCTCAATAACAACAAGCAATTGCAAGTGAGCCGAGCGCGCGCTCCAGGCCAGCACACTTGCAATTGCGCTTTTTGTCTACTTATTCACCGATGGCATCCCGTAGCGCATGCAAAGTCAGCATTTGTAGCTATGGGCAACAACTTGCGGCCAAAATCCTCGGCCATAGGCATCCTGGAACTGCTTCCCACCGACGTTGGGGATTTTCCCTTCATGTTGAACCGCAACCCCATGTGCAGCCGCATCGGCCTGCTGGCCGCTGCCGCGAGCCTGCTGGCGGCAGCTCCAGCCCTGGCCCAATCAGAAACCCTCTACAAACTCGACACCAAGTGCAGCATCAAAGGCGGTGAACCGCAGGCCTGCGTGGTGGAAGCAGTAAACGAGGGCAATGCAACCCTCTACCGGCACAGCATCGGCAAAAAGGTCGAAACGATTCGAATAACCGATAGCCCAGTGCGCATGAGTGTCTGGGTTGACAGCACCAAAACCTGGAAAAACCTCGACTCAGCAGCGGCCCGCTTCTCTACGAACACGATCTGCTTTAACGGGCGTGACCTGTGCGTGATCAACCCCAATTACCTCAACAGTGTTAAGGAAGATCGCCCTGACTCAACGGCAGGCCGCGACCTGATCAAGGTCCAGTTCGGCGCTGATGGCCGCATAGATCTCACCTGCTACGACGACGGCTGCAAGGGGGTGGGCAAATGACCCGTGCTCTGAACACACCGTGGAGCGGCCTCGGACTGGCGCTGGCGGGAGTGTTGGCCCTACCGATCGGCACAGCGTTTGCCTTCGATCGGCCCATGCTGAATAACGCCATGCCGGATAGCGGCACAGCCCAACTGCTTGCCCGCGGAGGTGGTGGAGGATCCCGTGGCGGCGGCGGTGGTGGTGGCGGATCCCGAGGCGGGTCCCTTGGCGGTGGCGGTGGTGGCTCCCGTGGAGGTGGCAGTGGCATGCGCGCCGGTGGCAACAGCGGCTTCAGCAATGCCGGAGCGGGCCTTAACCGCGGTTCGACCAAACCAGCAGGTGGCTGGAGCAACAACGCAAGAGTTGGTGCTGGCGCAGGTGGGGCCGGGGGACCTTCCTTGAACCGACCAGCGGCCGTTAACCGACCGGCGGCAGGCACACGTCAGCTACCAGGTGCTGGCCAGGGAGGTGACCGGATGGCCAACCGCGATGGCAATCGCAACCTCAACCGCGATGTAAACCGGAATGTAAACCGGAACGTAAACCGGGATGTAAATCGCAACTGGAACCGCAACGTCAATATCAATAATGTCAACGTTCGTCCCGGCTGGGCAAGGCCCGGATGGGGAGTGGCGCGGCCCTGGAACTACGGCTGGTACGGCGGCTGGTCCACCCCAACTTGGGGCTGGTGGGGTGCTCGGGCAGCGGCCTGGGGCGTGGCAACTCTCGCCACTGCAGCAGTTATCAACAACGCCGTTGACAATGCTGTCAGCAGCAATACCACCTACATCGTGGTACCCAACACAAACTACCAATTGCTATACGGAACTGTTCAACCATCCGGCAGCAATTCAGTTAGCTTTGTAATGCAGGCCAATGGCAGCAACTACCAACTGACTGCCAACTGCAACCAGGGCACAATCAACGGTCAAGAGCCCAGCAACGCCGAAGAAGCCGAACTGCTAAATGCTGCCTGCCAAGTGGCATACGGATCGGTTTAAGCGGCTAACAAACCATGGATCTGTCGCCCTAGCAGCGGCAGATCCAATTATTTTGATGGCAAAAATGCAAGCCATGCACCGGGCCAGATCGATACCCATCTTGATAGGCCTCACCCTGGTCGGTGGCCTAACAAGTGAACTACGTGCACAGCCGTCTGATCCCGCTGCCTCCAGCAACCAGCCAGCGCAACCCGCCTCCCCTTGGGCGAGCACCATCGAGCTATATGGCTTTGCGCCGATCAGCACTACTGGAACAACTACTGTCTCAAATGGGACAAGAAACTTCAGTGCCGACACCGATCTAAATCTTGGTGATGTTCTTTCAAAACTGAAGTGGGCCACTTCCCTACGCGGCAGCATCGAAAAGGATCGCCTTGGTCTTTTGGTCGATCTGGATTACGTCAAACTTGGGCAATACGAATCAACGACCGGCCGGCGTGGAATCTTCACGGGGAGCGCTGAAGTCACAGCTACTCAGGGTATTTACGACCTTGCCCTGCGCTATCGCTTTGGGGATCGAGAAGCTGCGGTGGGCAAGCCGGGGCAATTCAGCCTAATCCCCTATGCCGGCATACGCATAATCGATGCCCAGTTGGATGTGGCAGCCCAGATTCAAGGCAGTGGAGGTCGAGTCAGTTTCCAACAACAAGGCAACTTTGGACGCACCTGGGTTCAACCTCTTTTGGGAACCCAGGCTACGATTTTCATGTCTCCCCGCTTACGCGCGTTTGCCCGCGCCGACATCGGTGGCTTTGGGCTAAGTGGATCAGAAGATCTTTCCGGAAACGCCCAAGTTGGCCTTGGCTATGCAGTGGGCAACAACACAGATCTAAATATTTCCTGGCGGTATGCGGGGATCAACTACAATACTGGCGACATTCCCGATAGTGGCTACAGCAGCTATCGAAATGGCTTTGAAATTGGCCTGAAATTCTTCTTCTAATTCAATGAAACGCCGTTCTAATTTTCTCACAGACTTCAAGGACTTCGTCAACAAAGGCAATGTTGTAGATCTCGCTGTTGCCGTAGTTATCGGTGGAGCTTTTGGCAAAGTAGTCGATGCGGTCGTCAGCCTTGTGATGACCTCACTGCTTGCTCCTGCCTTGAAAGCTGCCAATGTATCGGCTATCAGCGCTTGGCCAGCAGGAGCTGTGATAGTGGCGCTGATCAATTTCATCGTGATCGCCTTCGTGGTGTTCCTGATCGTGCGCGGCATTGAAGCCATGAAGCGTGGCGAACGACCGATCTCCGCTCCCGATCCCCAGGCTCAACTCGCTGCTGCCGCTACCCGCCTGGCAGAAGCTTTAGAGCGTCGCCAGCTCTGAGGGCCTCACCACACAGCGAAAACCCATATGGCCCGTGGAGGTATCAAGCCCCTGGGCCATGCGGGCTGCTGGTCGGTAACGACGGCAATAGCTAGGTGCACATAAATAAGAACCACCCTTAACCACTTTGCGTGGTTGCTCGCCGTGCTGGGAGTGGCTATCGATGCTTGCTTCACGCGCTTTGGCTTGGGCGGCATCGGCGCAACAGGCTCCCGTGCTCTGCTGGTGCTGGCCATACCAGCTATCGGTCCACTCCCACACATTGCCGATCATGTCGACTAACCCATAGCCGTTGGTAGGAAAAGCACCTACAGGGGAGGTGCGCTCGTAGCCATCTAAGCGACTGTTGTGGTGGGGGAAATCACCCTGAAAGGTATTAGCTAGGGGAACTCCACCGGGATAGAGCTCTTCACCCCAGGCAAACTCGGCATTGCACAGGCCGCCCCAAGCAGCCCGCTCCCATTCCTGCTCCGTAGGCAGCTGTTTGCCGCACCAGCTGGCGTAGGCAAAAACGTCGTCCCAGGCGACATGGACCACCGGATGCTGCTCGCGGCGCTTAATCGAGCTGCCCGGTCCCTCCGGATGACGCCAGTTTGCTCCGGCAAGATATTGCCACCAGCGGTAGTGGCTTCCAGGCCCCAGCGGGCCCGGAGGCGGAACAAAAACAATAGATGCCGGCGCCAATCGTTCCTGATTGGCGCCGGGATAGTGAGCGGGATTTGCTGGCTGCTCCGCCAGCGTGCGGTAGCCGGTGGACTTCACAAAGTTCCGAAACTGGGCGTTAGTTACGGGAGTGCGATCGATCCAGAATCCAGCCACCTCGACGTCATGGGCCGGAGCCTCCTCGGGGTAGTGGTGGTCTGACCCCATCCGGAAGCCGCCCGCCGGTATCCACACCATTCCAGGGAATGGGGGACGACCGGGGGATCGGGCGGTGCCGGCTGACATGGCGGCAGGATCAGGGTCCGCCGACAGTATTCACCATCTTCTCCATCACCTGCTGCAGCGAGAAGCTGGCAGCCTTTTGGCGAGGCGGGTATTCGGCGAAGGTGGCAAGGAACTGGGCTACGTAGGTCTGGGCTGGTACCAGAAGGAAAATGTGATCAAACATCCAGTCCCAATAGGTGTTTGATGTCACATCAGCGCGCTCATAGGGGTCGGTGAGCAGGTTGAAGATCTTGGGTACCCGCAGAGCCGTAAACGGTTCGGCCCAGATCTGGCAAGTGCCCTGGGAGCGCTGCTCCATGAACACAAACTTCCAGTTGTCGTAACGCAGGCCTGTGAGGTCGCCGTCGTCGGAGAAGTAGAAGAACTCCACCCGGGGACTCTTATCCGCCTGGCCGGTCCAGTAGTCGAGCATGTTGTAACCATCAAGGTGCACCTTGAAGGTCTTGCTACCGACCTGATAGCCCGCTTTTAGCTTCTCCTTGATATCAGGCTCACCGGCCGCGGCAAGGATAGTGGGCAGCCAGTCGAGGTGGCTACAGATACCCGAGAAGATTGTGCCTGGAGCGATGTGCCCCGGCCAGCGCACTAGGGCCGGCACCCGATAAGCCCCTTCCCAATTGGTGTTCTTCTCGCTGCGGAAGGGTGTCATGCCGGCATCAGGCCAGCTGTTCATGTGGGGACCGTTATCGGTGCCGTACATCACGATGGTGTCGTCGGTGACACCCAACTCGTCGAGCAGGTTGAGCATTTCACCAATGCACTCGTCGTGATAGATCATCACGTCGTGATACTCCGACTGCCAGCGACCGCTGCGGCCCACATCCTGGGCACGCGCATAGGTGCGGAAGTGCATGTGGGTGGTGTTGAACCAGACGAAGAAGGGCTCGCCAGAGGCAACGGCATCGCGAATGAAACGCTTTGCCTCAGCCATGAATTCATCATCGGCCGTCTCCATCCTCTTACGGGTTAGGGGGCCGGTGTTTTCAATCCGTTGGCTGCCATCACCATTTGCCCAGCAATGCAAAACACCGCGGGGGCCGAAGCGCTCCTTGAAGTTCGGGAAATCCTCAGGCTTGGGATAGTCGCGCAGCTCCGGCTCCTCCTCGGCGTTGAGGTGATAGAGGTTGCCGAAAAACTCGTCAAAACCATGCATGGTCGGCAGATGCTCATCGCGATCGCCGAAGTGGTTTTTGCCAAACTGGCCGGTGCGATAGCCCTGGGGCTTGAGCAGTTCAGCGATGGTGGGATCTTCCGCTTTAAAGCCAGCTTCAGCGCCAGGCAGCCCCACCTTGCTGAGACCGGTGCGGAAGACGCTCTGGCCGGAGATGAAAGCCGCACGACCAGCGGTGCAGCTCTGTTCGGCGTAGTAGTGGATGAAGCGACCACCCTCCTTGGCTACGCGGTCAATATTGGGGGTCTGATAGCCCATCAAGCCATCGCTGTAGCAACTCAGATTGCTTTGACCGATGTCGTCACCCCAGAGGATGAGAACGTTGGGTTTTCCGTTTGGCATGGGAAGCAAGAAGACGAATACGCCTGCTTAAAGGATGGATTGACTGCAGCACATCGCTGGAAAGCTATGCACTTCTTCACACCCAAATATTCAGGCCAGTATTTATTTGCGCAAATGCAAATATTGGCGTAAACGCAAAAAATCAATACCAGGGGCAAATCCGCCAGCTCGATTGCCATCCAACATATTTCAGGACTGAAGACTCCGCTGCCACCTCAGAAATGGAATCGATAGCAGCACAGTTATCAATAGATACACCAGAATTCCAAGTTTGACGGCTGGCATTTCCGGGGCATAAATGCCAGCCAGCAACAACGCAAGACCCGGGTTACGCATTGATGTTACTAATGCCAGGGTGACCCCCAGGCAGGGATCTCGGTTAGCGAGGCCATAGCCCAAAGCCAGGCTGATCAACACCAGAGCCGCCATAACCGGCAGGGCAATCAGATTGGCGCCCACATAGGTAACCAAAAGCGGCGCCGTTTTCCCGAGCACCACCAACACGAGCAGCAGCAGCAGCCCATTAGCGAGGCGATCGAGGGAGGGCTCTAGTCGGCTTGCCCAGCTGGGCGCAAAGCGCCTCACTAACAAGCCCAGCAACAGGGGGAGCAGCTGAACCAGAGCCACCTGCGCGGCTACATGGTGCGACTGAACCTGCCAACCCTCAACTCCAAAGATGCGGGTGAAGCCGCTCGCCAGCAGGGGAATGGTGATGATCGCCGCCAGTGCTGCGGCCACTTGGAGCAGGGCGGCCAGGATCCGATCCCCTCCTTGCTTGCCTGCCTTGCGCATCAGCAGGGGGGCACTAGGGCAAACAGCCATCAGGGCGATAGAAAATCGAGCCGGCTGGGAGAGGGCCATGGTGGGCGGCAGCAACAGCAACAGCGCAGCTGCCACAGGCACGAGCAGGCAGGTGCCGATGAGACCACGCAGCAGCAGACCCCGGTGCTGCTGCCAGCGACCTAAGCCATCGAGGGGCAAGCCCACCCCCAGGGCAAACATGATCGCGAACAGGGTGGCAGTAACCAACAGGGGCGGGGATTGAGCCATCGGAGCAAGGCGCGGAACAGCAGATCAAAAAGAGAAAGCGGGCTAGGGCCTAGCTGCCGGCTCGGGCAGCAATCAGCCCCAGCGCCAGCACACCGATCAAAGTGAGCATCACAGCTGTAGCGGCAGCTATTTGGGGCTTGTCTCGGTAGACGTAGTCGTCTTGATGGAGACGGCGCAGCTCTTTGCGGTATTGGACCGTGGCTCCCGCCATGGCGAGAATCCCGGTGATCGTGAAGGCCGCCGCCACTAGCTGCACTCCCCACTCCACCTGGGCACCTTGGCCACCGACAGCACGATCAATTGCTCCCACGATCTTGTCTAAGCCGAAGCCAAAGCTGATCAGCGAGAGACAGGTGCGGATCCAGGCCATGAGGGTGCGTTCGGCCGCATCCCGGTTGCGTTGCTTGGCCAGTTCGTTGGTGAGATTCATCGGCGCCCCTCCGGGCTCAGGGATTGATGGGATGCTTCAGCCTCCAAATCACGGGCCAAGAACACATTGAGCAAGGTGCGGATCACGGCCACCACGCCCAATTGCACCAGATGGGCGCCGGTGGGGGAAGTGGAGGTGGCCACGATGTCTGCCCCGAGCTGAAACTCCAGGGCCATCGCCAACCAGCTGCCGAAGGTGAGCCTCACCGCCTGAAAAGCAGTGGAGCCGCGCCGCCGGGCACGCCAGCCCTGCCAGGCTTGGCCCAGGGTGATCAACAAACCGAGCAGCACCGTGCCCAGGGAGAGGGCCTCAAGCACGCTGCGCAGGGCCATGGCCAACGTGGCTAGTCCCTGATCAAAAACAACCAACAAGCTGGGCTCGGAGCTAGGCATCGAAGGCAGCTGGCAAGCATGGATGCGTTCGCTTTCCCAAAGCTAAGGAGCACTGCCGCTGCCGTCAGCTGTGCCGACGCATTTGCAAAACGCTGCGCTTAGGGATTGCCTTTATGTGTATGCGGGACTACTCAGACGCCGCACAGCTGGGGCAGAGGGCCCGGACGTTGAGCACGCACTCAAGCAAGCGGAAGCCATAGGCGCCCGCGGCCTGCTCGCCAGCCTGGAGCACCGCTGAATTTTCAAATTCCTCAGTGCGGCCGCAACGCACACACACCAGATGGTGATGGTCGCGGTGGGCGTCACTGGCCAACTCAAAGCGGCGACCACCCTCTGGGAGCTCCAGCTCCTGCAGCAGCCCCATGGAGCTGAGCAGCCGCAAGGTGCGATACACGGTGGCGAGCGACACCCGCTCCTCGCTGCGCAGCAGGCGCTGGTGCACCTCTTCAGCGCCCAGGTGGCTGCCTTCACCAATGCGCTCAAACAGGGCCAACACCCGCTGGCGCTGGGGCGTCAGCCTCTGGCCGCGATCGTGCAGGCTGGAGCGCAGGCCATCTCCACCGGCGGGAAGGGTTGCAGCGGGGGGCTGGGCTCCAGGGCTGAGTCGGGCGGTCACAGCGTGATCCCAGTCTTCTCAACAATAGATGTAGTTGCGAAGAGGTGCCAAATCTGATCCTGACGCCCCACAAGGAATGACAGGTCGCAAGGGCTCAATAACACTGCAGGGAGTCGGCACCCCTGCCATGACCCACTCCCATCCGCGCCTGCTGGGTTACGCAATCGCCGCGGTGCTGGCCATCGGCGGCCCAGCCGCTGCCCTGGCAGCACCCGCCAACCCCACCCGGGCCTCCCTTCAAGGAGTCACCTTCACAGTGAGCAGCAAGGGGGAGGGCTCGGTGCGCCAACTCACCATCGCCACCAGCGGCACCCCCCAGGCCATTGCCCCGATTCGGCAGGAGATTCTCGGCAGCGTCAGCGGTGTGGAGGTGGCCGACCTCGATGCCAACGGACTGCCCGAGGTGTATGTGTTCATCACCAGTGCCGGCAGCGGCAGCTACGGCTCGGTGGAGGGTTGGGCCCTGAACAAGGGGCGGCGCTCACTCTCCACGATTCACATGCCGGAGCTCAGCGGGCAGGCGGCCCAGGGCTACCAGGGCCACGATGAATTCGCGGTGGTGGAGCTCACCCTGGCCCGCCGATTCCCGATTTACCGCCCCGGCGATAGCAATGCCAAGCCCACTGGAGGCACCCGGCAGATCAGCTACAAGCTCGTGCCGGGAGAGGCGAGCTGGCAGCTCAAGCCGATGCGGGTCGACACTTACTGAGATGTCGTGCCGGGGGTGGAGTCTGGGTAGGGGGATGTTCCGCGCCACCCTGCTGGGAGTGGTGCTCCTGCAGCCCCTGGGGGCCAACGCCAGGGGCGACAAGCTGCAGGAGGCCATCGCCGCCTTTGAGCAGCGGGGGTTCGTGATCCGCCGGGAGCATCCCCGCTGCGCCGAGCCCCAGCTCTTTGGGTTGTACGTGCGCGGCCGGCGCGAGGTAGTGGTCTGCCCCAGGGGTAACCAGCTGGAAACCCTGCTGCACGAGGGCTGGCATGCGGTGCAGTCGCTGTGCCTGCGCGGCACCCCCCTGCTGGGCAGCGATGCCCTGCTGCACCAGCTGGGGCGTCGGGATCGCCGCGAGCTGCAGCTGCTCTATCGGCCCGACCAATGGCCGCGGGAGGCGGAGGCACGCTTGATGGCCCGCGAACCCCTGGATCGGTACCTGCAGACCCTGGATCGCTCCTGCACCGCCGCCGCCCCCGAGGCGCCGAAGGCAAACTGAACCCATCTCCCCAGGCCGCGAGCTGCCATGCCCACCCAAGCCGCCGTCCAGGCCTATTACGGCCAGGAGCTCACCGGTACGGCCGACCTCAAAACCAGCGCCTGCTGCGATGCCGATGCGGTGCCGGACTGGCTGCGGCCGCTGCTGGCCCGGATCCACCCCGATGTGCTGGCGCGCTACTACGGCTGCGGCCTGGTGTGCCCGCCCCTGCTGGAGGGCTGCCGCATCCTCGATCTGGGCTGCGGCACGGGCCGGGACGTCTACGCCCTGGCCCAGCTGGTGGGGCCCAGCGGCTCGGTGGTGGGCGTCGACATGACGGCGGAGCAGCTGGCGGTGGCCCGCGAGCACCTGGCCTTCCATGCCGAGCAGTTCGGCTACGCCAACGTGTCGTTTCTGGAAGGCACGATCGAAGCCCTCGAGGCCCTGCCCCTGGAGCCCGGCAGTTTCGATGTGGTGGTGAGCAACTGCGTTCTCAACCTCTCCACCGACAAAGCGGCGGTGCTGCAGGGGGTGAAACGGCTGCTCAAGCCGGGCGGCGAGATGTACTTCTCCGATGTGTACGTCGATCGGCGCCTACCTGAAGCGGTGCGGCGCGATCCGGTGCTCTACGGCGAATGCCTGGGCGGAGCGCTCTACTGGAACGACTTCCTGCGCCTCGCCAAGGGCGCCGGCTTCCCCGACCCACGGCTGGTGAGCGACCGCGAGCTCCTGATCACGGAGCCAGCCCTGGCGCCGCTGGTGGGCGAGGCCCGCTTCTATGCCGCCACCTACCGCCTGTTCCACATCGCCGAGCTGGAAGATGCCTGCGAAGACCATGGCCAGGCCGTGATCTACCGCGGCACGATCCCCCACCACCCCCACCGCTTCGACCTCGATAGCCACCACGCCATCGAAACCGGGCGGGTGTTTCCGGTGTGCGGCAACAGCTTCCGCATGCTGCAGAACACGCGGTTTGCGCCCCATTTCGCCTTCATCGGCGACTTCAGCGGTCACTTCGGCCTGTTCCCCGGCTGTGGCAGCAGCCTGCCCTTCACGGCAAGCCCTGAGGGCAGCAGCAACAGCTCTGCCAGTCAGGCCAGCTGCTGCTGAACGCCAGCACTCCACCCCCCGCCTGCGCACCCACCGTCCTCCCTTGCCTGCAATCCGCGCTTGAACAACGCCCTGCTGCCACCGCTGTTTCAGGCACCGGAGCTGAAGCCACTGGTCGAGAGCGTCGACTTTGACGAGTGGCAGAACGTAGTCGGCAGCTCCCTGGGGGAGCACCGCAGCACGCTTCGCACGCCCGCCAAGCATGCCGCCACCAACTTGCTAGACGCCCTTCGCGAGTGGGAGCAGCGGAGCGCGCCCTGTCGTGGCGACAAACGGGAACGGATCACTACGGTTCGCCGGCGCACCTACGTGGCCGACGCCCGTCAATGGATGCGGCACCACCTCCATGAACCCTGCGGGGTTCTCCAGGTGGCAGCGGCAGTGGAAGTGTCGCCGCGCACCCTGCAATACGCCTTCCTGCAGGAGCTCGGCCATACACCGATGGCGGAGTTGAAGCGGCTGCGGCTCCGATATCTGCGGCAGCTGTTGCAGGACCCTGATCACCGCACCGTTTCCATCGCCGAGCTCATGGCGCAAACGGGCCTGCTGGCCAGTGGCAGCACTGCAGCGGACTACCGCCGCTACTGCGGTGAATCCCCCCGCGAAACGCGCCAACAGACCGGGCCGGGCTACCAGAACAGGTGATCGACCGCGCTGGGATGGATGGGTCTGGAGACATTGAAGCGTCGCCGCACCTCCCCCAGGGGAAGAGGAGCCAGGGCGAGATGGTCGGCCAGGGAAAAATCGGCTGAACAGGCGCTGCCCCGTCTGAGTTCCGACGCCAGCAGGTAGGCCGCCGAGGGGCTATCAAGGCTGGCCTCTTCCGGCTGGAGCGTGGGGTTTGCACTCACGAATCCGGCCTCATGGGTCACGAGGGAGGCGAGCAGGGCGCTTTCATTGATCGGGTTGTCGTCCATGGCCAGCTGGAAGGCGCTGAGCGCAATCTCCCCCGCACTGGTGGCCGCGATCCCCGCGATCACGTGCGTCATGTCGTGAGCCAGATAGAGGTGGTTGAGGGCGCAGGCCTCCTGGCCCGGCAGAGGGAAGCCGAAGCGCTCGTAATAGCCAAGCAACGCCCGACCCAAGCTGCCCTCCGGGAGCTGGGCAAAGCCCCCAATCCGGGCCACCAGCTCCGGTTCTGGCTGGTCAGCGGAAGCGAGCGGCTCCGCTAAACCCGGCTCACTGCGCAAGGGCAGAAAGGCGTTGAAGATCCTGCCCACATCCGCCGCCGCCTGGTCGACTCCCTGGAGCAACCAATCGCGGCTCACCTCTAGGGCGGCGCTGCTCACCCCCAGGGCCTCGGCATAGGCCTGGCCCAGCGCAAGCTGGGGATCCGTCTGGGGATGGCGGCAAAACTCAAGGGTCATCTGCAACAGATGGGCCACCCGCCGCGTGGGCGGATCGCCCAGCGCGGCCGCCAGCTCCTCGGGGCCCATGGGCTCCAGTGCTGCAATGCGCAGATCTGGTCGCCCCCAGAGGTGGGTGAGCAGCGCCTGCAGGAGGCGCTGCTGCTCCGGGGTGGGGCCACCGCTGCAGGAGATGGATCCAAGCAAGCCCCGGGCCACCGGTTCCACAAGGTGGTGATTGAGGATCAGACCCATCCCACCAGCTTTACAGCCCAAGGCCGCTCGTTCAATTCAGGCCCTGCTTGAACTCCGTGATCTTGCCTTTGCCATTGACGTTGCAATAGCCAGTGACTTTCTTGCCTCGGATTTCCCAGTTGAAACTGAGACCCATTTTCTTGACATCAGCCAGTGAAATACTCGGGCTCTGTTGTCGCTGTTC
>NZ_JAGQDB010000056.1:0-16356 GCF_024346495.1 Cyanobium sp. A1C-AMD
GACCTTGGCGGCGACAAGCTGCCGGTGGTGATCCTGCATGGCGGGCCGGGTGTCGCGCACAATTATGTCGATGCCTACAAGCTGCTCGCCCGCGATGGGCGGGCCGTCATCCACTACGACCAGCTGGGATGCGGCAACTCGACGCTGCTGCCGGAAAAGGGTGCGGATTTCTGGACGCCGCAGCTCTTCATCGGCGAATTGGAAAACCTCGTCGATCACCTCGGCATTCGCGGCGGCTTTCATGTGCTCGGCCAGAGCTGGGGCGGCATGCTGGGCGCGGAATATGCCGTGCTGCGGCCGGAAGGGCTTACCTCGCTCACCATCGCCAATTCGCCCGCCTCCATGACGCTCTGGGTCGCGGAGGCGAACCGGCTGCGCGCCGACCTGCCGCAGGACGTGCAGGACACGTTGACCCGGCACGAAGTGGCGGGCACGACGGACCATCCTGATTATCAGGCGGCGACCACGGCCTTCTACGAGCGGCACGTCTGTCGCGTCGTGCCGTTTCCCCCCGAGGTGACGGCAAGTTTCGAACAGGCCGCGCGCAATCCCACCGTCTATACGCTGATGAACGGGCCGAACGAGTTCCACGTCATCGGCACTCTGAAGACCTGGAGCATCATCGACCGCCTGCCGGCCATCGACACGCCGACGCTGATCATCTCAGGACGCTACGACGAAGCCACGCCCGCGACCGTGCAGCCCTTCAAGGACGGCATCAAGGGCGCGCACTGGGAGATATTCGAGCATTCCAGCCACATGCCCCACGTTGAGGAACAGGATGCATGCATGCGGGTGGTGGGAAACTTCCTCAATCAGCACGACAAATAGAACAGATAGAAAAGGGGATCGAACATGAAAAAACTGCTTCTGACGGCATCGGCCGTCGCTCTCATGGCTGGCACTTGGCTGGCCCCGGCGCAGGCCGAATATCTCCAGGAACATCGCGGCGGCACCATGCGGCTTCTCGCCAGGTCGGCGGCCGGGACGCTCGACCCGCACATCAACTACACGTCCCAAGGCTGGCAGATGTACCAGCCGATCTATGACGGCCTCGTCACCTTCCGCAAGGCCGAGGGCATGGATGGCTTCACGGTCGTGGCTGACCTCGCCGAGGCGATGCCGGACATCAGCAACGACGGCAAGACTTTCACTTTCAAACTGCGCAAGGGCATCAAGTTCTCGACCGGCCAGGAGGTCGGCGTGAAGGATGTGGTCGCCTCGTTCCAGCGTATCTTCAAGGTCTCCGGCCCAACCTCCGGCACCTTCTATGCCGGCATCGTCGGCGCCGACAAATGCCTTGCCGACACCAAGAGCTGCACGCTGGAAGGCGGCGTGGTGGGCGACGAAGCCGCCGGCACGGTCACCATCAATCTCACGAAGCCGGACGCCGAGTTCCTCTACAAGCTCGCCCTGCCCCACGCTGCGACGCTGCCGGCCGATACGCCGGCCGAGGATGCGGGCTCCGTACCGATCCCGAGCACCGGCCCTTACATGATTTCTGCCTTCGACCCCAACAAGGGCATGACCGTCTCGCGCAATCCGCATTTCAAGCAGTGGAGCGAAGAGGCCCAGCCCGACGGCTATCCTGACGTCGTGCAATACGACTTCGGCCTCTCCGAAGAGGCAGCAGTGACGGCGATCCAGAACGGCGAGGCGGACTGGATGTTCGATTCTCTGCCGAGCGACCGTCTCGCCGAAGTCGGCACTAAATATACCGAGCAGCTGCACATCGCGCCGCTTTCAGCCTGGTGGTATGCGCCGCTCAACACGCGCCTTGCACCGTTCGACAATGTGAAGGCCCGCCAGGCCGTCGCCTTCGCCATCGATCGCAACGCACTGGTGAAGCTGTTCGGTGGCAAAGTGCTCGCCTCGCCGGTCTGCCAGATTCTGCCGCCGGACTTCCCCGGCCACGTGGACTATTGCCCCTACACGAAGGATCCCGGCGCCAAGTGGTCGGCACCCGATGTCGAGAAGGCCAAGCAGCTGGTCGATGAATCAGGCACCAAGGGCCAGAAGGTGACGGTCATCGTCGAGGACACCGCCGTCTCGCGCTCCATCGGCGTCTACCTGCAGAGCGTGCTGACCAGCATCGGCTACGTCGCCGACGTCAAGCCGATCTCCGCCAACATCCAGTTCACCTATATCCAGAACACCAACAACAAGGTGCAGATGTCGGTGACCCAGTGGTACAAGGATTATCCGGCGGCTTCGAACTTCCTGAACATCCTGTTCGGTTGCGCTTCCTTCCGCGAGGGCTCGGACGCCTCGATCAACATCGCCGGCTTCTGCGACAAGGACATCGATGCCAAGATGCAGAAGGCGCTGGACCTCGGTGTCACCGACCAGAAGGCGGCCGACGTGCTGTGGAGCGAGATCGACAAGCAGGTCACCGACCAGGCGCCGGCCATTGGCCTCTTCACGCCGAAGCGGCTCGACTTCGTCAGCAAGCGCCTCGGAAACTTCAAGTTCAACCGCCAGTTCGACTGGATGATCACCCAGTCCTGGGTACAGTAAGACCCGGCGGAGGCAAACTGCGTGTCGAATGAAGTCGTTGCCATGCAGCACGGGACGCGAGGGCCATGGGCCCTCGCTTTCGTGCGATTGAGGCGCAACGGGGCCGCCATGGTGTCCCTGACGGTATTTCTCATCATCGTCCTTTCCTGTCTCAGCGCGCCGCTCTACGCGCGCTGGGCGGGCGTGGACCCGTTCACCTCGACCCTTGACGCTGTCATCATGGTCAACGGGGTCGAGGTTCCGGTGATGGAAGCCTCGACGGAAGGGCTCGGGCTCGGCTACACGCCGATCGGTCCCACCTGGGAGCTCGGCAACTACTTCCTCGGCGCGGACAGCCAGGGCCGCGACGTCATGGCCCGCCTTCTCTATGGCGGGCTCAACTCCCTGATGATCGCGGCAGCCGCCACGATCTTCACGCTGACCGTCGGCACGACGGCCGGCCTCGTCGCCGGCTATTTCGGCGGAATTACCGACACCATCCTGTCGCGCCTGCTCGACATTCTCTGGGCGTTCCCGATCTATCTGCTGGCGATATCGCTTTCCATCGTCACCATCACCTCCGGCATCTCGATCGGGCCTATCCTCATCGAATCCGGCAGTCTCTGGCTGCCGATCATCATCATCGGTATCGTCTACATTCCCTATGTGGCGCGTCCCATCCGCGGCCAGGTCCTTGCGCTGCGCGGCAGCGAGTTCGTGCTGGCCGCCATCAATCTCGGCGTGCCCGGCTGGCGCATCCTCTGGCGCGACATCCAGCCGAACATCACCACGACGCTCATCGTCTTCGTGCCGCTGATGATGGCCCTGAACATGCTGACGGAATCGGCCCTCTCCTTCCTGTCGATCGGCGTGCAGCCGCCGGCGGCAAGCTGGGGCACCATCATCCAGGACGGGCAGGCGCTGCTTTATACCCGTCCGCTCGTGGCGCTCGCGCCGGGCCTGGCAATCGCCGTCTCCGTGATGGTTCTCAACGTTTTCGGCGACGGCCTGCGCGATGCGCTCGACCCGCGCTCGAAAGTTCGACTGGGGCGCACCTGATGATCTACGCCATCCTGCGCCGCTTCGGTCAGATGCTGTTCGTAATGTTCGGCATTTCCGTCATCGTCTTCCTGATCTTCTTCGCCACGCCGGGATCCGATCCCGCCGCGCGCATTGCCGGGCGCAACGCCTCACCCGAGGTGCTGGAGGCGGTCCGCCACTCCTTCGGCTTCGACCGGCCGCTCTACGTGCAATACGGCCTGATGATGCAGAAGCTCTTCATCACCGGCGATCTCACCTCCTTCGTCAACCGCGGCTGGAAAGTGGTGCCAGCGGTGTTCGACGCCATTCCGGTCACCCTGTCGCTGGTCTTCGGCGCGGCGATCCTCTGGGTGGTGGTCTCGGTGGTCATCGGCATCGTCGCGGCAGCGACGCGCGACAGCTGGCTGGACAAGTTGCTAATGGCGCTCGGCCTCATCGGTATCTCCATGCCGGTCTACTGGCTCGGCGAGGTGATGAACCTCATCACCCAGAGCCGCTATCATGACAGCTGGCTGTTCTCCTGGGTGCCGCCGCTCGGCTACAAGCCATTGATGAGCGACCCGAAGGGCTGGTTCCTCACCCTGGTCATTCCGTGGATCACGCTGGCCGTACTCTATATTGGCATCTACGGGCGCGTGCTGCGCGCGGCGATCATCGAATCCATGCAGGAGGATTTCATCCGCACCGCCCGGGCCAAAGGCCTGTCGGAAACCCGCATCCTGCTGCGCCACGGCCTGCCGTTGGAGGGGGTGGTGATGGACACGATGCTGGCCGATTACCTGCGCGATGCCGGCGACAAACACGGCCTCGACGCCATGGCCGAGCGCAACTTTGGCTTCAGCCCCACCAGCTACAGCGAGCTGGTGCCCAAGGGCGCCAATTTCGCGTCCGTGGGGATCACCGAGGCGGCGCTGTACTGCGGCATGGATGTGCACCTCACCTGGCGCCTGGCCCAGCTGCTGCGCCGGGAGCTAACGGCCATGGGCGATGCCCTACCCGAGCTGCTCGACCAGCTGGAGCTACCCCTGGAGCCGGTGCTGGCCCTGATGGAGGCCACCGGCATCCGCATCGACACCGCCTACCTGGGTGAGCTCAGCGCCGAGCTCAAAATCACCCTGGATCGCCTTGAGGGCGAGGCCAAGGCCGCCGCCGGGGTGGACTTCAACCTCGCCTCCCCCAAACAGCTGGGCGAGCTGCTGTTCGACACCCTCGGGCTGGATCGCAAGAAATCGCGCAAGACCAAAACCGGCTGGAGCACCGATGCCACCGTGCTCGAGAAGCTCGAGGCCGATCACCCAGTGGTGCCCCTGGTGCTGGAGCACCGCACCCTCAGCAAGCTAAAGAGCACCTACGTAGATGCCTTGCCGGCCCTTATGGAGCCGGAAACCGGGCGGGTGCACACCGATTTCAACCAGGCCGTCACCGCCACCGGGCGCCTGAGCAGCAGCAACCCCAACCTGCAGAACATCCCGATCCGCACCGAGTTTTCGCGGCGCATCCGCAAGGCCTTCCTGCCGGAAGCGGGGTGGAGCCTAATCAGCGCCGACTACTCCCAGATCGAGCTGCGCATCCTGGCCCACCTTTCTGGCGAAGCGGTGCTGGTGGAGGCCTACCGCACCGGCGACGACGTGCACGCCCTCACCGCCAGGCTGCTGCTGGAGAAGGACACCGTGACGCCGGATGAACGCCGCCTCGGCAAGACGATCAACTTCGGCGTGATCTACGGCATGGGCGCCCAGCGCTTCGCCCGGGAAACGGGCGTGAGCCAGGCCGACGCCAAAGAGTTTCTGGGCAAATACAAGCAGCGCTACCCGAAGGTGTTCGCCTTCCTGGAGCTGCAGGAGCGGCTGGCCCTGAGCCGGGGCTACGTGGAAACGATCATGGGCCGCCGCCGCCCCTTCCACTTCGACCCCAATGGCCTGGGCCGCCTGCGCGGCAAGGATCCCCTCGAGATCGACCTGGAGGTGGCCCGCCGCGGTGGCATGGAGGCCCAACAGTTGCGGGCTGCTGCCAACGCACCGATCCAGGGATCCAGCGCCGACATCATCAAGCTGGCGATGGTGCAGCTGCACCGGGAGCTAGAGGCGGCCCAGCTACCCGCAAGACTTTTGCTGCAGGTGCACGACGAACTGGTGCTCGAAGCGGCTCCCGAGGCCCTCGAAGCGGTGCTCACCTTGACCCGTGAAACCATGGAGCGGGCCGCGAGCCTGTACGTCCCCCTGGTGGTGGAGACGGGCGTGGGTCCTAACTGGATGGAAGCCACGTAACCAGCAGCTCAATGACCCTGCGCCTCACCAACACCCTCACGCGCCGCATCGAGGAATTCCAGCCGCTCGAGCCGGGCCAGGTGAGCATCTACTGCTGCGGCGTGACGGTCTACGACCTCTGCCACCTGGGCCATGCCCGCAGCTACATCGCCTGGGATGTGCTGCGCCGCCACCTGCTGTGGAGCGGCTACCGGGTGACGTTTGTGCAGAACTACACCGACATCGACGACAAGATCCTGGGTCGCGCAGCTGAGGAGGGCAGCTCGATGCAGGCGGTGAGTGAGCGCAACATCGAGGCCTTCGTGACCGACATGGCCCGGCTAAATATCCTGCCGCCCGACCGTATGCCGCGGGCCACCCAAAGCCTGGACGCCATTCGCAGCCTGATCACCGAGCTGGAAGCCAAGGGGGCCGCCTACAGCGCCGATGGTGATGTCTATTTCGCCGTGATGAAGCATGCCGGCTACGGCAAGCTCTCCGGCCGCGACCTGGCTGAGCAGCAGGACAACGCCGCCGGCCGGGTGGCCACTGCAGAGGAGGCCCGCAAGCAACACCCCTTCGACTTCGCCCTCTGGAAGGGCAGTAAACCCGGCGAACCCAGCTGGGAGTCGCCCTGGGGTCCAGGCCGGCCCGGCTGGCATATCGAGTGCTCAGCGATGGTGCGCGAGGAGCTCGGCGACACGATCGACATCCACCTCGGTGGCGCCGACCTGATCTTTCCCCACCACGAAAACGAAATTGCCCAGTCGGAGGCAGCCAGCGGCCACGAACTAGCCCGCTATTGGCTGCACAACGGCATGGTCAATGTGGGCGGCCAGAAGATGTCCAAATCCCTGGGCAACTTCACCACCATCCGGGCCCTGCTCGATTCCGGCATCACGCCGATGACATTGCGCCTGTTCACCCTCCAGGCCCACTACCGCAAGCCGCTCGACTTCAGCGCCGACGCCCTTGAGGCCGCCGCCACCGGCTGGAAGGGTCTCAATGCGGCCCTGGGCCTCGCCGCCGCCACCTCAAGCGCCGACCCTGGCGCCACCCCAGAGCTCGCCGCCGCCCGTGCGCGCTTCGCCGCCGCCATGGACGACGACCTCAACACCTCCGCCGCCCTGGCGGTGCTGTTTGAGCTGGCCAAGCCCCTGCGCGCCCTCGCCAATCGGCTGGAGCGCGGCGACACCAGCGCCGCCGAGGAGGCCCGGGCTCCAGAGCTGGTGGATCAAGGCCAGCTGCTGCTGGAACTGGCCGGAGTGCTTGGCCTCCAGAGCGAAACCGAGGCCAAAACCAGCAGCACCAGCCCCGGCCCCAGCGACGCCGAGATCCAGGCCCAAATCGATCAGCGTCAGGCCGCTAAGGCCGCCAAGAATTTCCCTGCTGCCGACGGCATCCGCGATGGCCTGAGGGCCCAGGGCATCGAGCTGATCGACAGGCCTGGAGGCATCACGGAATGGCTGCGGGGCTGAGCCTGCCCAACAATCTGGCCAGCTTGCTGTGCTTCTGGCTAAGTTGATCTCATGCAGGTCAACATCCTCGAAGCCAAAAATCAGCTCTCCCGCCTAGTCCGAGCCGCCCAAGCCGGTGAAGAGGTGGTAATCGCCCAGCGGGGCATCCCTGCAGTGAGGCTCGTGGCTGTGGATAGTCCACCCTGCACCCTCGACCCGATCGCCTGGCTAGACGCCAACCCCTTACCTTCCCACCTGCAGCGCAGCCACACTGCGATCGAAGCCGATATCCAGGCACAGCGCGCCAGTTGGGATTGAGGAGCCTGGTCTATGTCGACAGATGTGTGCTGATCTACGCCCTGGAACACCATTCCCAGTTTGGCGAAGCAGCCCGGCGGTGCCTGGCAAATCAGCTAGCCGAGGACCGAACCCTGGCAATATCCCCCCTGGTTCAGCTGGAATGCCTGGTGCAGTCCCTAGCCCGCCAGCAAATCGATCTGCTGGTTAGCTATCAGTCCTGGCTGCGGCAGTTTGAGTGGCTCAGCATCAACGATGCCAGCTTCGCCCATCCCACCGCACTACGCGCCATCCACGGCCTTAAAACAACTGATTCGATACACCTGGCCACTGCTCTGCAGCACGGCTGCGTAGCCCTAATAACCAACGACAACCGCCTCGAAAAGGTCCAAGTTGACCTGGTTTGTCTCTCGATCACCGCCAGCACCTGACTGCAGGACCTTCATTCAGTCCTCGCTCGGCTCGGGTGCCTGCCGGCCCTGCATCATCCGCTCGATCTTGCGAATCCGCTCCAGGGTGGTGGTCCACACCTCTTTTTGAAAGCCCGGCTCACAGCCATCCACTAGGGCCTGCAGATCCTCCTGGCGCTCAAAAGCATCCCAGAGCTGGCGCTCGAGCTTGGCCCGGTCGATGAAGTTCCAGCGCTGCAGCCACACGGGCAGTGCCGCCATGGGAAAAGTTCAACTGGGATCAGTTAAGGGGATCCACCCCCACCAGCCCATCGCCAAAGCAACGGCTGCGCAGATGCAGCGGCTTGCCCGTGGCCGGATGCAGCAGCTGCAGACCGGCGGCATGGAGCTGCAGCCGCGGCGCCGCGGCAGGTTCGCCGTAGAGGGGATCGCCCAGCACCGGATGGCCAAGGTCCGCCAGGTGCACCCGCAACTGATGAGAGCGGCCGGTGCGGGGTTGCAGCAACAGCAAACTCGAGCCCTCGAAGCGCCTCAGCACTCGCCAGCGGGTGAGGGCCGGCTTGCCCCCCTGCTCTAGCGGCACCACCCCATAGCGGGGCGGCCGAGTGGCGATCCGGGCTAGCGGCTGGTTGATTACCCCGCCCCGATCCGCAGGCAGCCCCTGGACCACGGCCAGGTAGGTCTTGCGCACGCGCCGCTCGGCGAAAGCGGCACTTAGGGCCCGATGGGTGGTGGCGTCTCTGGCCAGCAGGATGAGCCCCGAGGTATCGCGATCGAGGCGGTGCACCAGCCTTGCCTCCGGCCACCGCTCCTGGGCCCTACTGATCAGGGAATCGGCCAGCTCGGGCCCAAGCCCCGGCTGGCTAAGCAGGCCCGAGGGCTTCAGCAGGGCCAGCAGCCAGGGATCGGCATAGAGCACACAACAGCCGGGATCACTGCGGGGCATCCTGCAGGGTCAATGGGAGACTTGCTACCACTTGAGTTGCCGCCGTGAAAGCCCTCTCCGTGCTCGGCTCCACCGGCTCGATCGGCACCCAAACCCTTGAACTGGCCGAGGAATTCCCGGACCGCTTCCGGGTGGTGGCCCTCACGGCCGGCAACAACCTGGATCTATTGGTGAGTCAGATCCAGCGCCATGCGCCTGAAGTGGTGGCCCTGGCCAATGCCGAGCGCGTCAGCGAGCTGGGCGAGCGGCTGCAGGCCCTGGAACCCGCCGCCAGGCCCGCCCGGATGCCCGAGCTGCTGGGGGGCTCTGAGGGCCTCTGCGCCGCCGCCGCCTGGTCCACGGCCGACCTGGTGGTTACGGGGATCGTGGGCTGCGCTGGCCTGCTGCCCACCCTGGCCGCCATCCGCGCCGGCAAGGATCTGGCACTGGCCAATAAGGAAACCCTGATCGCCGCCGGGCCCGTGGTGCTGCCGGAGCTGGAGATAAGCGGCTCACGCCTACTGCCGGCTGATTCCGAGCACTCGGCGATCTTCCAGTGCCTGCAAGGCACCCCCTACGCCGATACGGCGCGGCTCTCCACCGGCAGCCCCACCCCGGGCCTGCGCCGCATCCAGCTCACGGCCTCCGGCGGCGCCTTCCGCGACTGGGCTCCGGCAGACCTCCACAAGGCCACCGTGGCCGATGCCACCAGCCACCCCAACTGGAGCATGGGCCGCAAAATCACCGTGGATTCGGCCTCCTTAATGAATAAGGGCCTGGAGGTGATCGAGGCCCACTACCTGTTCGGCCTCGACTACGACCACATCGAGATCGTCATCCACCCCCAATCGATCATCCATTCGATGGTGGAGCTGGCCGATTCCTCGGTGCTGGCCCAGCTCGGCTGGCCCGATATGAAGCTGCCCATTCTTTATTGCCTCAGCTGGCCCGAGCGCCTGAGCACCCCCTGGCGCCGGCTCGATCTCACCGAGGTGGGCCAGCTCAGCTTCCGCGCCCCCGACCCGGCCAAATACCCCTGCATGCAGCTGGCCTACGCGGCCGGCCGCGCCGGCGGCACGATGCCGGCGGTAATGAACGCCGCCAACGAACAGGCCGTGGCCCTCTTCCTCGAGGAGAGGGTCCACTTCCTCGATATCCCGACATTGATCGACGGGGTGTGTGATCGCCACCAAGTCGATCTCATGGCCAATCCCTCCCTAGACGACGTGCTGGCCGTAGACGCTTGGGCCCGTCAGGCCGTGCATGAGGCTGCAGCCCGGCTCCAGGCCAAGGCGCCAGCTGCGCTGCCGGCGTGATCTCGCACCACCTGCTGCTCTGCGCCACTCCCAGCAAGGCGCTCTGCTGCCCCGATCCCGCCATTGGCGCCGCCAGCTGGGACGAGCTCAAGCGCCTGGTGCGGGAGCTGGGCCTCGAGGATCCGGCCCGGCCCGAGGGGATCGTGCTGCGCACCAAGGCCGACTGCCTGCGCATTTGCGCCGAGGGCCCCATCCTGCTGATCTGGCCCGAAGGCACCGTTTATGGCGGCGTCAGCCCCGAGCGCATCGAGCCAATCCTGCGGGAGCACGTGATCGGCGGCCAGCCGATTGAGCAGTGGATCATCAAGCGCATGAGCCTCAAAGCTGCCGCTTAAGCCAGCTCGCCACCAGCTGATCACCCCAGCAACTGAGTGGCTCATCACCCACCCCATGGAAGCCGTTATGGCCGCCATGGGCCGTGAGCACCACATCAAGGCCAGGAAGGTGCTGCTGGGCCAAGAGCTGGGCGCCACTGGCCGGCACCCAAGGGTCGTCGAGGGAGTGCAGCAGCAGGCTCGGCGGCAAATCGACCGATGCTGAAAGCAGACGCGGCAGGGGCGAAGCCTCCCGGTAGTAATCGTCAACGGAGGCGTAGCCCCAGCGAGGGGCAGTGATAGCAGCATCGAAGCTGCGAATCGAGCGGGGCCGCTCTGGCCCCTGCAGGGCCTGGCGCTCAGCGTCGCTCACCCCAAATGGATCGGCCAGGGTCTGGGCGCAGAGCCGGCGCAGCAGCCAGCGCTGATACACCCGGTTGCGGGGCAGCTCAATCTGCTGCGAGCAAAGGGCCAGATCAAGCGGGCTGCTGGTGCACACCACACCATCCAGCACCCCCGAACTAGCCAGGCAGGCATTGAGGAGCATCGTGCCGCCCAACGAAATCCCCACACCAAAAAGAGGCAGGCCACCGGCCCGCTGCTGGGCCAACTCCAGTACGGGCAGCAGGTCGCTATCGCAACGGGCTGCATAGGTGCCAGGCGCCAGGTGCCTGCCCGGTCCGGCACCCCGCAAATTCAGGCGCCACACCGCGAAACCCGCGGCTTGAAGGCTGAGGCCCATGCGCCGCAACCCCTCCCGTTCGCTCGATCCACCCAAACCGTGCAGTAAAAGCACAAGTGCCCTAGGTGCCCCAGCAACTGGCGAATCAACCAGCGCTAGCAGGGAGGCATCACCGCCCACCGCAATGGGGATCGGTTCACCGAGATCTAGGGGCAGCTTTGGCGGCCTGAGGGTGTCTCGCAGGGTCTGGAGATCGGGGCCGATCCAGGGCCAGCGTTGCTTAAAAACAGGGGGTGTCGAGGCGGACTCCTTCAGGCGGCCACCTTCTTACCCACCCCCATGCTGCGCAGCTCGGTGAGCAGGCCATTGAGCACGGCCTTGGCATCACCAAAGACCATGGCGGTCTGGGGCAGCTCAAATAGGGCGTTTTTAATACCGGCATAGCCAGCGCCAAGGCTGCGCTTTACCACAAACACCTGGCGGGCTTGGTCCACCTCAAGCACGGGCATGCCGTAGAGAGGGCTGGTGGAATCGGTCTTGGCGTCTGGGTTAACCACGTCGTTGGCGCCCAGCACAATCACCACATCGGTGCGGGGGAATTCAGGGTTGACCGTGTCCATCTCCAGCAGTTGCTCGTAGGGCACATCGGCCTCTGCCAGCAGCACATTCATGTGACCAGGCATACGCCCAGCCACAGGGTGGATCGCATAGGTCACCTCCACGCCGTGGTTTTCCAGCAACTTGGAAAGTTCGCGCAGGGCGTGCTGGGCTTGGGCCACCGCCAGGCCATAGCCGGGCACAAAGACCACTCGCTCAGCAGCCTCCAGGGCAAGAGCGCATTCCTCAGCGCTGCAGCTGGTGATGCGGGTGTAGCCGGCCTCTTCGCCGCCACCGCCCACCGGTGCCGCCCCACCAAGGGCGCCTCCAAACAAGACGCTCACCAGGGAGCGGTTCATGGCGGTGCACATCACCTGGGTGAGGATCAGGCCCGCAGCACCCACCATGGCGCCAGCCACAATCAGCAGTTGGCTGCCAACGACGAAACCTGCTGCAGCTGCTGCTACTCCGGAATAGGAGTTGAGCAGCGAGATCACCACAGGCATGTCGGCACCGCCGATCGGCAGGGTGACTCCGATACCCAGTAGGGAAGAAGCCACCACCAGCACCCAAAGAGGAGCTCCCGCCATATCGCCAGGGAGGGCAATCGCACCGGCCAGGCAGGCCACCGCCAGTGAAATATTCACGGCGTGGCGCATGGTGCTCTGGGTCCAGCCGGGGGTATCAATCCAGCCCTGCAACTTGCCCATCGCCACGATCGAGCCACTGAAGGTGATCGCACCAACGAACACCGAAATCACGATCGAGATCTGCTCCACCAGGCCGGAGGAGCCCTCCCCCGGGCTAAAAAGCGCCACCCCAAGAGCCACCAGCAACGACGCCATACCGCCGCAGCCGTTAAACAGCGCCACGGTTTCGGGCATGGCAGTCATCGGCACCCGCTGGGCCGTAATCAGGCCAAGCACGCCGCCCAGGCCAGTGCCGATCGCTACCCAAAGCCATGCTTGGGGGGAGAGGGGTTGCTGAATCAGCAGGCCAAGCACGGCCAGGCCCATGGCCAGGGCCGCCAAACCATTGGCGGAGCGAGCGGTGCTCACCTTGGAGAGGCCCTTGATACCGAGGGCCAGCAACAGCACGGCACCCAGATCGATCAGGGCGGGCAAAAGATCAAGTCCAGCCATCAGCGGGTCCCTCCGGTGCGGGGTGATTTGCGCGAAAACATGGCCAGCATGCGGTCGGTGACCAGGAAGCCGCCAACGACGTTGAACAGGGCAAAGCCCAGGGAAAGCGAGCCGAGCACCAGCAGGGGCAGCTGGTCATTGGCCTGGGCGATCAGGGTGAGCGAAGCCAGCACGGTGATGCCGCTGATCGCATTGGCACCACTCATAAGAGGGGTGTGCAGGGTGGGAGGCACCTTGCCGATCAGTTCGAGTCCCAAAAGGCTGCCCAGCAAGAGCACCCAGAGGGCTTGGGTCAAGGCACTCATCAGTTAGCTCCGGAAACGAGGTCAGGGAAACGGCAGGCGCCATCGTGAGTGAACAGGCAGCCGGCCACGATCGGGTCCTCCTGGTCGAGATTGAAGCCGTCTTCGCCCAGTACGTGCTCCACCAGGGCCGCCAGGTTGCGGGCGTAAAGGGCGCTGGCATGGTTGGCAACGGAGCTGGGCAGGCCATCACCACCAATCAGGCGCACGCCGTGGCGCTCCACGGTTTGGCCGCAGACCGTGCCGGCGCAGTTGCCGCCCTGGGCCACGGCCAAATCCACTACTACTGAGCCGGGGCGCATACCCGCCAGCATCTCATCGGAAATCAGCAGGGGTGCTCGCCGACCCGGCACCTGGGCGGTGCAGATCACCATGTCGGCCAGGGCCAGCTGATCGGCCAACTGCTGGCGCTGGGCAGCCAGAAAGGCTTCGCTAGCCGCCTTGGCGTAGCCGCCGGCTTCAGCTGGGCGCTCCTCCTGCTCGGGTGGGGAAAGAAACCTGCCACCTAGAGACTCAACCTGCTCCTTAGCCGCGGGCCGCACATCACTCACATAGACCACCGCGCCAAGACGCCGGGCGGTTGCCAAAGCCTGCAGCCCCGCCACCCCTGCGCCCAGGATCAGGGCCCGAGCCGGCTGAATTGTGCCCGCCGCTGTCATCAACATCGGCACGTAGCGATCTAGGGCTGCAGACGCCAGCAGCACCGCCTTGTAACCGGCGATGTTGGCCTGGGACGACAGCACATCCATGCTCTGGGCCCGGCTGATCCGGGGGAGCAGCTCCAAGGCCAAGGCCGACACCCGCCGGGTCTGAAGCTGCTCCACTAGGGCGATGGCGCCATAGGGGGAGAGCAGACCAGCCAGCAGGGTGCCGGGGCGCAGCTGATCCAGCACCTCGGCGGCGGGTGGATTGACGCAAAGCACCGCATCGACGCCAGCGCCTAGCTCGGGGCCTGGGGCAACAAGACGGCCTCCAGCCGCTTCAAATTCATGGTCGGCATAGCCGGCCGCCAAGCCAGCGCTTTGCTCAACTTGCAGTGTCAGCCCTCGGGCCAGCAGCCGGCGAACGGTTTCGGGAGTTGCGGCAACGCGACACTCTCCCGGGTTGCGTTCCCGCAGGATCAATACTTCAGCCAAGAGGGTCCCCGGAGGCCATAGATCTATTAGGGGGTGTCTCCCCTCGCCTGAGCAACACAACTGCAGCAAATGTGCGCAGTTGCCCATCCAAGCCAGGTGGAGCTCAAAACAGGGGAAGCAACTCCTGTTCAACGCAGCTGGCCTGCGGCAGGGCGCCCTGGTGACGCAGCTGGCGCGCCCGCAGGATCATTGGATCGATGTCGCATTCAAGAGCCCAGCAGCGGTTTAGATGCCAAAGCTGCAAGGCGGGAGCCCAGGCCCAGGCATCCGGATCGGGGCAGGAGTTCGCCATAGGGAAAACAGCAGGGGACCCGGGGGTTGAACTGAAACTAGGCACGCTGGGCCAGAAGCCCATAGGCCAGATCACCCATTTGCAGGTGGCCTGCTGACGCCAGGGCACCTCTGGCCACAATGGCGTGATGGGATTTCCTTCCTTCGACCTGGGCATCCCGCCGCCCACAACAACCGCCGTGCGACCCAGGCAGTGGCAGAGCCGCCTGATCCAGCTGCTGCGGGCCCGCCTGCTCAATCACCAGCCTGGCGGCCATGACGTGCTGATCCATGCAGGACCGGGTGCGGGCAAAACCCTGGGGGCCCTGCTCAGCTTCATCACCCTGCAGCGGGAGGGGAGGCTCGATCGCTTTTTGATCTTCTGCCACCGGAGCTCAATCGCCCGTCAGTGGCTGGGAGCTGCGGAGCGCCTCAACCTGCGCCTGCTGGAGTGGGACCCGGAGCAGGGGCTATCAGCCCTCGAAGCAAATTCAAACTGGGATGGCCTGCTGCTCAGCTATCAGTGCACGGCCCGGCACCGCCTTGCCCTCGAGGCAGCCCTACGCCGCATAGCTCTGGGAAGCTGGCTGGCCATTGCCGATGAAGTGCACCACTTGGGCCTGGATCCGGATGAACCAGAGGCTGCCGCCTGGGGTTTCGCCTTCAGCCAGCTCACCGCTCCAGCCCAGCTGCGACTCGGCCTCACCGGCACCCCTTTCCGCGCCGACAACCTGGCCTTCTGCGCCGCCCGACGGGTAAAAGTGCGCGAGGGAGATCAGGTGATCGAACGCATCGCCCCCGATTTGAGCGTGGAACCCCGCCAGCTGATCTTGGCCGGAGATGTGCGCCCCCTGGAATTTCGCTTCCAGGACGGCTGGGTCGAGCACGGCAGGCCCCAGGCCTCCGCCGACACTGAAACCTCGCCCCTTTCGGCTGAAGCGCGGGAGAGCTGGCGAGCCCGCAACTTGCGCCGCGCCATTCAACTCGGAGATGCCAGCAGCATCGCCCTGCGGCTACTGCTCAAGGCCCGTCAAAGGCTGGAGCGGGTGCGGGCCGGCCACCCCGAGGCGGGCGGGCTGGTGATCGCCCGCGACATAGCCCATGCCAGGCGCATCACCGGGCTGCTGGAGGAGGAGGGCGACCGGGTGCACCTGGTCCATTCCCAGGACCCGGAGGCCAGCGCCCGCCTGGCCGCCTTCCAGGCCGGCGAGGCGGACTGGCTAGTGAGCATTGATATGTGCGCCGAGGGCTTTGACGCCCCAAGACTGCGGGTAGTTGCTTACCTCACCACGGTGGTAACTCGCAGCCGCTTTGTACAGGCCATCACCAGGGCTGTGCGCATGGATGGCCAACGCGCCGCCGTGGAGACCGTGCCGCGGCAGCCGTCCTATGTGTTCGCCCCAGCCGACCCATTGCTGATGAGCTACGCCCGCAGCTGGTCCCTCAGCGAGCCATACCTGATCAAGCCGAAGCAAGTGGCTTTAGAGCCGGACTCACTCGGCAATGGCCAGGGAGGTTCCTTACCCCTGCAAGCTGTAGAGGCAAGGATCGGTGCGGTGATCAGCATGGGGCCGGAGCTACCTAGTTTTCTGCAGCGAACGGCCTGAAACCTGCTTTAGCGATACAAGGTTTAAGCGCAAATATGCGACGTTGTGTCAACCAATACCTTCCCAGGGCCCGTAGCCCGGCAGCGTGGTCTGATCCAAGGGAGAGGGGAGCATGGAT
>NZ_JAGQDB010000057.1:0-16280 GCF_024346495.1 Cyanobium sp. A1C-AMD
ACTGCGCCAGCTCAATCTGCGCGGCACAAGTGGCCGCTACATCGGCTTCATTGGCCACAGTGTGATCGACTGGCCCGCCGAGCCGGCACGGTTGGATGCGGGCAACCCCGGCACGATCCGCTGCAACAGCAACAACTGCTGGCGCGACGGGTACATCGCTCCCACTCTACGCGGAGGCACCCCTGCTGGTTCACTACGCCACTACTTCAACAATCAACTCGACTGCCGCGACCAGACCTGCGACCGCATTGGTGACGTGCGCCTGCCAGGGAACTACCAACGAGGCTGGCAGCCTGTGCTCAACGATCCTGTGGCACTAACCGTGGCGCGCGACTGGTGTCCCCGTATCAGCGAACTGATGAACGCGTCTTAGGAAACAGGCGCGAGCTGCCTGGCGGCAACTTGGAGCAGCCGTTGAGCTATCTGATTCATACCAGCTATCAGTGGACCTCCTCTAAGGGCTGCTGCTCGTGGCGATGACTGAACCTGCCAGCGGAATGCCGGCCTCCTGCAGGCGCACCACCAGCCGGCGCAGCAACGCTCGCTCTGCCGCCCACTGCTCACCGGTGCGGGTGGTGAGCAACACGCTGATCTCCACGGCCTGGGGGCTCACGTGGCTAACACCACGGACGCAAGGGGCTTGCAGCAGCCCAGCACTCGAGGTTGGATCTGCCGCGAAGATCCCGCATTCGTCCTCGATCAGCGCCAGCGCCTCATCCAGCCGCGTGTTGTGGGTGGCGAGCGGAATCACCACATTCACTCCAGATCGGATCTTGGTGTGGTTCAGCAGCTGCTGGCTTGCGCTGTTGGCCACCACCACCACCCGCTGATCGGCGCTGCGCAGTTCGGTGACGAGCAGGCCCACGTCGACCACTTCACCGGTGATGCCATTGATTTCCACCACGTCGCCGACGGCGTAGTGATCGTCGAGCAACGCCACCAGGCCCGCCACCAGATCGCGCAGCAGCCCTTGGAAGGCGATCGCCAGGCCGCCGAGCAAGGCTCCACCAGCAAGCCAGGCGCCCACCGTGAGTTCACGCACCCCGGGGATATCGAGCAGCACCAGCACACCAAGCACAGCGATGCAGGCCAGATCGATCAGCCGCTGGCTGGCCTGCATCAGGTTGTGGTAGCGCTGCTCCCGCCGGGCCCGCTCCTCCATCGGCACCGCCAGGCTGCTCACCCATTGCCGCAGCACGAACAGCACCAGCAGGCGCAGGCCCAGGGCAGCGAGGCCGATCCCCAGCACCTTGGACAGGATCGAGAGGGGTTGCAGCAACACCGTGATGGCCAGTGGGATCTGGCCCGGAACCGCAGCCACCGCCAGACCCACCATCAGCACTAGCTGCACCAGCACGGCCAGGAACAGCAGCCGGATCACCCCCTGCAGCAGCTGGGCCCGGCTGCTCTGCAACTCCCGGTACTCCCTGGCCCCTTTCTGGCGATCACGCAGCCGCCGCCGCAGGCGGCCCCACAACCAAAGGCTGGCTGACACGCAAGCCAGCAACACCAGTTCAATCACCAGCGTCACTTTGAGCCGCAGCCACACCTGGCTGGGCTGCTCGGTGAGGCGGGCATGGCGCAGGCGCCGCTGCAGCAGCTGACGCCAGCGGCTGGCCAGTTGGGCGCGGCTGAGGCCATGCAGCTGGGCATCCGCCTCGGTGACGGTGAGCAGCGGAAGCGGCATGGGCCGCCCCTGCAATCTCGCCTCCAGCTGAAGGCTGCCGTCGCGGCGGGAGGCGACTTCGACGCGGAGATCGTTGGGCTTGCCGAGCACCGACCAGGGGTCGCCGCTGCAGAGCCGTTGCTTCTCCGGCCCACCGAGAACAAGGCCCTCAAGCAGCGCCTCGGCGATGGCTTCACCCTGGTCGCACAGCAGGCGGGGCTGATAGAGCAGGGAGAGGTTTCCCTCGATCACCGCAGCCCGCTGCGTCGCCTGGGGACCAGCATCCTGCTGGTTCACCACGGGCGAAGCCACGCTGATCGCCGGCACCCCGAGGATGTGAACCGGTGCCACCTCAAAGCTGCCGACCGGTTCAGCTGCCTTGGTGAGCGCATCCTCAGGCTGGTCTGCTGCCGCTGCCGACGGCAGGAAGTCCAGCCCCACCGACACAGCCATCACTAGGCAGATCACCATCGAGATCACAAGGCTCAACCACCGGTTCCAGCGCGGGGCGGCCATGGGCAGCAGATGGGTTCAATACTGGAGGGAGGCTAGGTGGCTTGGCGTCGCGGCACACCCCAGCCAATCCGGCGAGAAGCCGTCAGTGCATGGCGTTCTTCCAGGCACAAAATATGGATCAAGCTCCACCTGAACGGCGTTGGCTGTGTTGCCCTAGCCATCGTCGCTTCTGCGGCATTCATCCCCAGCGCCGACGCCCAAACAGCCACAGTTTGATGTGCGCATGTCAGACGCCCTTGTCAACCTCGGCGCCACTGAGTAGCTAAGCATCAACTGAATAAGTCTGGCCCTCAGCATTAGCGGGGCCTTATTGGTGTCATCACAACATCCCCTTACTTGGCGGAAACTGCATCCCTTCGATCACAGTGGTGCTGCTAACCGCCAGTGACTTTGGGCTGCCCGATGCCGCCTAGTCTCTGCAACAACGCCATAAAACACCAGCTTTTCTACCGCGGAACTGCAATCCATCTTGAACAGTGGGCTACCGGTCGCGTATGACCAAACCTTGCCCGAGCAACGGCGTGCAGCTGCCCGAAGCCTCCAACCGCTGGCTCGGACAGTTGCTCGCTTAGGTGCCTGACGATCCTCTTCTGCAGCAGCGGCTCATGGCCTTGGTGAACCCTGATGGGGAGCGCGCCGCGCCAGAACTCGCATCTAGCGCAACAGCTGGGCCTGCCGCGGCCCATCCAGCCTGGCCGTGAGCGCCGCCAAGAGATCAGCGATGGTCACCACCAGCCGGTAGCTGATCGCAATCGCCAGCAGCGGCGCCTCGGGGATGGCGAAGCCGAGGCGCAGCAGCAGCACCGACTCGAACACGCCCAGGCCGCCGGGGGCGCCGGGCACCACCAGGCCAGCGGTCCAGGCCAGGGCGAAGCCTGCCAGCCAGCCGCCCCAGCTGAGGCTGTAGGAGAGATCGAAGGCCTGCACGCAGCAGGCGAAGCCGCCAAAGCGCAGCAGCACAAATGCAAACTGCACCAGCAGCGGCGGCCAGGGATAGGAGCGAATCGGCGCAGTGGCGGCCGCCTCGATGTCCATGGCCAGCGCCGAGACCTTGCGGCGCTCTAGGCGACTGAGCAGGGGATTGAGCAAACGGGGCCAGAGCAAGACCAAGGGCAACAACCCCAACAAGGCCAGGCCCTGTTGCCAGCCGCCCGCAGACATCAGCGCCAGGGCCGCCACCGCCGCCACCAAGGGGTCCAGCAGCACCGCCACCAAGGCCAGAGCGCCCGGGGCCGGAGCCGCCAAGGGGGCCTCAGGGCTGCGCAACAGCTGCACGCGACTGCTGAGGTGCCAGATGCCACCGGGCAGGAATTTGCGCAGGTTGGTATCGAGGTAGGCCCGCACCAGTTCGCCCCAGCGGGGGCGCAGCCCGAACCAGCGCAACACCACGCCGAAGGCCAGGCCGTTGGCCACCAGGCTCAGCAAACTCACCCCCACCCCCAGCAGCAACCACAGCCAGCCTTGGCGATCGAGACTGAGCTGCAGCAGCTGGCGCCCGTGGCCCACTAGGGCCGCCAGCAGAAATCCAAAACTCAGCAAGCTGATCCACAGCTTCAGGCCGCCGGGCAGGGGCGGCAAGCCCTCCCACCAGGAGGCCAAACGAATCAGCCCGCGGCGGCAGCGCTGAAGCAGGGCGTGGGCAAAAGGCGGCATGCGTAGGGCTGGTTGGCTTAGGGCTGGCTGGGCAAATTGGAATCGGGCTGGGCCTCGAGGGCCTGCTGCACAACCAACCGCACCTGATCGATCCCCAGTGTGTGCTGGCGCGCAAGAGCTGCCAGGTCGACGTGTTCAGGCTTGCTGCGCCAGCGGCCGTCGGGCAGCTGGGCCTGCTTGAGCCGCACCGGCCCCAGGGGAGTGGCCAGCTCCAGGCTGCGGCGCGGCAGCACCCAGCGGGTCTGGGAATGTTCGCGCAACCCCAGGGTGCTGCTGTGCCGCCACCACACCCGGCGCAACCTCTCGGCCTGCTCGGGGGCGACAAGGGCCGTAAGCAGCTGGGCGGTGCGCCCTTTCTTCATGGCAATCGCCTGGCTGAACACATCCAGGGCCCCGGCCTGGCGCAGTTCCTCAGCCAGGAAAGCCAGATCCTCCGCCGTGGCGTCGTCGATCTGAGCCTGCTGCACCAGCACGGTTTCTTGCTGCACGGTTTCGAGCTGCACTGTTTCGAGCTGGGCAGGATCGAAGCCGCCGCAATCGGCCAGGGTGAGTCGCAGCAGGTTGGGGCGATCCAGGCTGCGCGAGCCCAGCCCCACGCCCACCCGCTTAGGCACGTGGGTGGGGGGATGGCCAAAGCGCGTCGCCCAACAGGCCGCTAAAGCCAGACCCGTGGGGGTGGTGAGTTCGCCGGGGGGGAAGCCTTCGGCTGAGGCCAGGGGAATCGCCCGCAAGCGGGCCAGCTCCAATACGGCAGGCGCCGGCAGGGGCAGGGTGCCGTGGGCCGTGGCCACCAGGCCATGACCCGCCGGCGGCGGGCTGCACACCAGCTGCTCCACCCCGAAGTGCAGCAGCCCGGCGCACACCCCCACCACATCAACCAGAGCATCAAGGGCGCCCACCTCGTGGAAGTGCACCTGCTCGGGGCTGTGGCCGTGCACCGCCGCCTCCGCCGCCGCCAGCAGGCCAAACACCTCCAGCACCCGCTGCCGCAAAGGCTCGGGCCAAGGGGCCGCTTGCAACTGGCCGCGCAGATCGCCCCAGCGCCGATGGGAAGGCTGGGGCTCCAGGCTCAGCACCTCCAAATGCAGACCGCGCAGGCCGCCGCTGCGGCGCTCTTCCAGCTCCAAGCGGTAGGTCCCGGCTAGGCCGAGAGCGGCCAGGGGGCCATCGATCTCCGCCTGCGGTAGCCCCAGATCCAGCAGGGCTGCCAAAAGCATGTTGCCGGCTAAGCCCGTGGGCGCATCCAGCAGCGCCAGCACCGCCTCAGGCCTCCCCAGCCAGGGGGCGTCCCAGCCTTGGCGCCAGGGCCAGCAGGGCATCGGCCTCCGCCTGCAGTTGCTGCTCGCTGGCGCGCAGCTGGGCCTCTACCTCGCGGCGGGCCCGGCGCTGTTCCCGCTGGGCGGTGTCAACGTCTTGGCCGGAGAGGCCCCAGAGCCGCCCCAGCAGGGCCCGGTCGTCGTTGCCGCCCACGCTTTGGCCGTAGATCAGCTGCTCGGCCACCATGCCCGCCTGCAACACCCGACTCCAGCGCCGCAGCTCCTCGGCCGGCAACTTGGCATGGGCCGGCGGTTCGAGTTCGGTGCTGCCGCTGGTGTTGAGGCCGGCCCGCAGGCAGGCCAGGGAACCCACCAGCACCTGGCGCACCGCCATCTCCTCCTGACGCGCCACCAGCAGGTGGCCCGCCTCATGAATCGCAATCCGCCGCAGGCGGGCGCGGCCCCCTGGTAGGGCTTCGGCCAGCACATGGCCGCCGCGGCCACCGAAGCGGGCCGCATCCAAGGTGAGGCCGCCCAAGCCCAGGCCCGCTATCAGGGTCACAATCCAAGGCGAAAGGCCCAGGGCGGGGCCAAGAATCGCCGCCAGGCTGATCAAGCCCACGGCCAAGCCAGCCGCCAGGGGTTGGGTCATGGCCGGCGCGGGCCGCCCTGAGCAGCCGCCGCCGGCCGTGCCTTGCCGCCCTTACCGCCCTTGCTAGCGGCACCATCGCGGCGCCCCTTGCCGCCCCGGTTACCCCGCTGGGCCACCGGACCAATCACTTCAAAGCTCTCCAGCTGCAGCTGCTGGGCCTGACGGCGCAGGTTGAGCGCCACGAAGTGGCGCAAATGCTCGAGGGGCACATCACCCTTCAGCTGCAGCTTGAAGGGCACGGGGCGGCTGCCATCCGGGCGGGGCATCACCCGCACCTTCACCACCAGATCGCCGGTTTCAGGGCGGGTGTAAATCAATTCACCGCGCACCGAAAAGTAGTCGTCCCCCTCGGGCAAGGCGTCTTCTGGGCTATCCGCAGCAGGACTCTCGGCAGCAGGGGATTCAGCTTCCTCGCCCGCGGCCAGGGTGCTGGGCTCCCACACACCCACCATCTGCAGGTGCAACCCCTCCTCCTCCCTCGAGCGGGGGTAAACCACCCAGAGATGGGGCTCTTCGAGGTTGAGGTGGCGGCGCATCAAAGTGAGCAGCCGGCCCAGCACCACGGCCTCAAGCTCGGTGCCATCAGCCGTGCGGATCACCCCCCGGGTGAGCTGCTCGGCATCGGTGGGTACATAAACGCCTCGCACCACGCCAATGGCCCGGTATTGCGTGGGTTCGGTTACCGGAGAAATCGGGTGTTGGCGCATGGGCTGAACTTTAAGTGCCCCCAGGGCAAAGGGACAAAGGGCAGACTGGCAGCCCACCGCAGGCCGCTTGCCAATGCCCGCCGCTCCCAACCGTTCCGGGATCTGGACTGGGCTCGCCATTGCGGGGGCAGGAGCGCTGTGCATCGCCGCTGGCTGGTGGCTGGGACAGCTGCAGGCCGGTTCGGCTGGATCCGATCCCTCCCGCACGGCCCTGGAGCGTCAGGCCTCCTCCCTGCAGCAGCGGCTCAACCAGGGCGAGGCCAGCCAGGCCGAACAGCAGCGGCTGCTGGAGCTACTGGTAGCTCTGGATCGCAAAGCGGAGGCCACAGTGCTGCTGGAGCGCCTAGCCGACCAGCAACCCCAGCAGTGGTCGCTGCGGCTGCTGCTGGCCGAGCTGCGCCGCGACCAGCAGGACCGCAGCGGCGCTGAGCGGGAGGTGCGCCAACTGCTCAACCTGCGGCCCGGCCAGATCGAGGGTCTGCAACTGATGGCCCTGCTGCAACTGGAAATGGGGCGTGGAGCCCTTGCCCAGAGCCAGCTGGAGGCGGCGCTGCAGAGGGCTAGCAAACCCCAGCTGAAGCCGGAGGCCCTGCCGATCGGCCTGCTGCTTGCCAACCTGCTGCAGAAGCGAGGTCAGGCGGGCCAGGCAGAGTCGCTGCTGCTCAAATTGGCCGCAGAATTCCCCACCGACCAACGCCCCCTGCTGGCGCGGGCGATGCTGCAGCAGGAGCGCGGCGATATCAAAGGCGCCCAGGAGTCGCTGGCGTTAGCGCGCTCCCGCAAACCTGGCCCAAGCGACCCGCGCCTGGATCAGGTTGCCGCCGCCTGGGGTTTGGCGCCGCTCAGGGACCCTTCACCGTTACCGCCGGGGAAGCCGACGCCGGCGCTGCAGGCGGAGAGTGGAAATCCCTGAGGGCCGCGTCCACCGCATCGCCAGGGTTGGTGGCGTTATCCATGGAGGTGGCCTTGCGCAGCTTGTTCATCAAGTCGATTGGGTTGGCGGAATCGAGCGCCGAACCACCTTTATTGGTTCCGGTGCCGTAATCGAGCTCCCGCTGCTGCTGGGGGCTGCTGATCGTTTGGCCGTAGCCCTTTTCCTGAGCCCTGGCCGCTCCAACTCCAGCTACAGAAGCAACTCCAACTACCGAAGCAATCCCAACTACAGAAGCAACCCCCGCGGCCAAAGCAACCGTTGCGCCGAAGTAGCCCAAGGCATGGCATCCCAGGGCCTTGCTTCCCAGTGCACTGGCAGAGCGTGTGCTGGACAGCGGCGAACTATCAGCGGCCATGGGTTATGCACTCCGATGCTCTCCGAGTCCCATCCTAGGTGCGTTCCCCAGGGTGGGTTTCGGCCGCCTCCCTGCTGACCCCCTACCTATGAAGATCGCCACCTGGAACGTCAACTCGGTGCGCACACGCCTCGAGCAGGTGCTCGCCTGGCTGCAACAGGAACGCCCCGATGTGCTGTGCCTGCAGGAAACCAAGGTGACAGATGAGCTGTTTCCGCGTGAAGCCTTTGAGGCCCTGGGCTACGCGGTGGCCATCAGCGGCCAGAAGGCCTACAACGGCGTCGCCATCCTCAGCCTGCTACCACTGGAGGACGTGCAGATCGGCTTTGAGGCCCTACTGCCCGCCGAGCAAGAAGCCGCCGGTCTCAGCGAGCAGAAACGGGTGATCAGCGCCCTGATCGACGGCATCCGGGTGCTGAATCTCTACGTGCCCAATGGCAGCTCGCTCAAGAGCGAAAAGTACGCCTACAAGCTTGAGTGGTTGGCCTGCCTGCGGCGCTACCTGGAGGAGCAGGAGCGCCAGGGAGATCCCCTCTGCATGGTGGGCGATTTCAACATCGGCCCCGAGGCCCGCGACATCCACGATCCGGAGCGACTAAGCGGCGGCATCATGGCCAGCGCGGCGGAGCGCTCAGCCCTGCAGCAGCTGCTGGGCGAGCGGCTCACAGACGTGTTTCGGGTGTTCGAGCCAGAGGCCGGGCACTGGAGCTGGTGGGACTACCGCACCGGCGCCTGGGACCGGGACCGGGGCTGGCGTATCGACCACATCTACCTCTGCGAACAACTGCTCGCCAGCGCCACCGGCTGCGTTATCCACAAGGCCACCCGGGGCAATGAGCAGCCCAGTGACCACGCCCCGGTGGTGGTGAATCTGGTGTGGCCGCCTGAAACCGACGACTGGAACTAAGCCCGGTTAAAACACCACCGCTTCATCGGGCAGCGCCTGGCCCTGGGCCTGCAGCACCGCCACCCTGCGGGCCGATTCGCCGCAACTACTTGGGGTGGGGAAGATCTTGCCGGGATTAGCAATATTCAGCGGATCGAAGGCCCGGCGCACCAGCTGCATCGTGGCCAGGTCATCGGGGCTGTACATCCAGTCGAGGTAGCAGCGCTTATCGCTACCCACCCCGTGCTCACCGCTGATGCTGCCCCCCTCATCCACACACAGCCGCAAAATGTCGGCGCCCAGGGCCTTCACCCGCTCCTCGATGCCGGGCTCCTGGGCCGAATAAAGGATCAAGGGGTGCAGGTTGCCGTCACCGGCATGAAAAACATTGGCCACCGGCAAGCCGTAGCTGGCGCTGAGCTGCTCAATCGCCGCTAGCACCCGGGGCAGGGCACTGCGGGGCACTACGCCGTCCTGGAGGTAGTAGCTGGGGAAGCGGCGACCCAAGGCTGATACGGCCGATTTGCGCCCTTTCCACAGCAGGGCGCGCTCCTGGGCATCGGTGGCCTGGCGCACGCTGCGGGCACCCGCCTGGGAGCAGAGCTGGGTGGAGAGCTGCACCGCTGCCGCCACCTCCCCCTCCTGACCATCGAGCTCGATCAACAGCAGTGCCGCCGCATCGCGGGGGTATTCATCAACTCCGAAGTAGTCGTTCACCGCCTCGATCGTGAGGCGATCCATCATTTCCATGCCAGCAGGCAGCAAGCCGGCGGCAGTCACCTGACGCACCGCCTCGCCGGCCGCTTCCATGCTGGTGAAGTCGGCTAGCAGCACGGCCACGCTCTGGGGCGCCCGCAGCAGCCTCAAGGTGATCGCCGTAGCGATACCCAAAGTGCCCTCACTGCCTATAAAAGCTCCCCGCAGATCGAGTTCGGGGGTTTCGTCGAGGTCGCTGCCCAAGGTGGTAACGCTGCCATCTGGCAGCACCACCTCCAGGCCCAGCACATGGTTGCTGGTCACGCCGTATTTGAGGCAGTGCACGCCACCGGAATTTTCGGCCACGTTGCCGCCGATGCTGCAGGCCACCTGGCTGGAGGGATCTGGGGCGTAATAAAAGCCATCGCCGGCCACCGCCCGTGTCACCCAGCTGTTGATCACACCGGGCTGCACCGTGATGCGCTGGTTTTCCAGATCTATGGCCAGCACCTGGCGCATGCGGCTGGTGGCGATCACCAGGGACTCGATCTCGGCTACTGCGCCTCCGGAGAGGCCGGTGCCGCTGCCCCGGGCCACAAACGGCACCCCCTGCTGGTGGCAGAGCTTTACCGCGGCAGCCACCTGGGCCGTCGTCTCAGGCAGCACCACCAGGGGCGGCTGGTGCCGGCTCAGGGTGAGGCCATCGCAGTCGTAGGCCAGTAGCTCCTGGCGCGCCGACACCACGGCGCGGGGTGGCAGGAACTGGCGTAACTGCCGCTCCATCTCTGGCCAATTGATGCCCAGATGAACCCATCGCAAGAAGCCCAATTTACCGAGCAAGCACTACGGGCCGGTTTTGGGTCAGGATGGTTGATGGTTTTGTTCCTCTGTGGGTTCCGCTTTGACCTCGGCTGCCACCTCTGCCCCGGCCTCGGGTTCTACCTTCAACACGAGCCGCTCCCAAGAGCTCTTCAATGCTGCCCAGAGCTTGATGCCAGGTGGCGTCAGCTCTCCGGTGCGGGCGTTTAAATCGGTCGGTGGCCAGCCGATCGTCTTCGATCGGGTCAAGGGCTCCTACGCCTGGGACGTAGACGGCAATCGCTACATCGACTACATCGGCAGCTGGGGGCCGGCTATCTGCGGCCATGCCCACCCCGAGGTGATCGCAGCCCTGCACGAGGCCCTCGACAAGGGAACCAGCTTCGGCGCCCCCTGCGCCCTGGAAAACACCCTCGCCGAGATGGTGATCGCAGCCGTGCCCTCGGTGGAGATGGTGCGCTTCGTCAACAGCGGCACGGAGGCCTGCATGTCGGTGCTGCGCCTGATGCGCGCCTTCACCGGCCGCGAAAAAATCATCAAGTTCGAGGGCTGCTATCACGGCCACGCCGACATGTTTTTGGTGAAGGCCGGCTCCGGGGTGGCCACCCTGGGCCTGCCCGATTCCCCTGGCGTGCCCCGCAGCACCGCCGCCAGCACCCTCACCGCCCCCTACAACGATCTGGAAGCCGTCAAGCAGCTCTTCGCTGAGAACCCCGGTGAAATCGCCGGCTTGATTCTTGAGCCTGTGGTGGGCAATGCGGGCTTCATCACCCCCGAGCCTGGCTTCCTCGAGGGCATCCGCGAGCTCACCAAGGAGAACGGCGCCCTGCTGGTATTCGACGAGGTGATGACCGGCTTCCGCATCAGCTACGGCGGCGCCCAGGCCAAATTCGGCATTACCCCCGACCTCACCACCATGGGCAAGGTGATCGGTGGCGGCCTGCCCGTGGGGGCCTACGGCGGCAGAGCCGACATCATGGCGATGGTGGCCCCAGCCGGCCCCATGTATCAAGCCGGCACCCTCAGTGGCAATCCCCTGGCGATGACCGCCGGCATCAAGACCCTGCAGCTGCTGCAGCAGCCCGGCACCTACGAGCGCCTAGAGGTAATCACCAAGCGGTTGGTCACCGGCATCCTTGATGCTGCCCGCAGCGCCGGTCTGCCTATCTGCGGCGGCTCGATCAGCGCCATGTTTGGTTTCTTCCTCTGCGATGGCCCGGTGCGCAACTTCGAGGATGCCAAGGCGGCCGACACGGTTCGCTTCGGCAAACTGCATCGCGCCATGCTTGAGCGCGGCGTTTACCTGGCCCCAAGCGCCTTCGAGGCGGGCTTTACCTCCCTGGCCCACTCAGACGCCGACATCGACGCCACCATCGCGGCATTCCGCGAATGCTTCGCAGCGGTGGCTTGACCCCGGCTCCCATGAAGCGTCGTCTTGCCTCCAGCCTGGCCGCCTTGCTCTCTGCTGCTGCACTCAGCGCCTGCCAGGGCTCAGATGATCAGGGTCCAGTCAATCTGAGCAAGGGCGTTCCCGTTGGGGCCGTATTGGCACTCACCGGCAATGCCAACGTCTACGGCCAAGACCAGAAAATCGGCATCGAGCTCTCCCTGGCAGCCCTCAATGGCGCCGGCGGCGTTAACGGCAAACCGCTATCCCTAAGCATCGAAGACGGGGGCAGCGCGGAGCCCAGTGCCAACGCTGCCGTGTCCTTGCAGATCAACCGGGGCATACTTGCCCTGATCGGCCCCACCCTCTCCCAGCAATCATTTTCTGCCGGTCCGATCGCCCAGCGCCGGGGCGTGCCCTTGGTGGCTCCTTCTAATACCGCTACCGGCATTCCGGAGATCGGCTATTTCATTAGCCGGGTATCAGCCCAAAGCTCGGTGATCGCGCCGCTCTCGATTGCCAAGGCCCTGCAACTCAACCCGGGCATCCGCCGGGCAGCGGTTTTTTACGCCCAAGACGACGCATACAGCACCGCAGAGACGGTGATCTTCCAGCAGGCCCTCACAGCCAAGGGACTCAAGCCAGTCACGGTGCAACGCACCCAGCTCAACGACCAGGACTTCCAGAGCCAGATCACCGCCGCCCTAAATCAGAAGCCTGATCTGGTGGTGCTGTCGCTGCAGGCGATGGATGGCGGCAACCTCATACGCCAGCTGCGGGAGCTCGGCTCCCGCGGCGCGATCGTGGTGGGTAATGGTATGAACACGCCAAACATCTACCCGATCTGCCAGAAATATTGCGACGGCATCTTGATCGCCCAGGCCTACAGCCCGGAGCTGCAGACGCCAGCCAACCAACGCTTTACCGCAGCCTTCGCTGCCGCCCAGGCCCGCAATCCCAAGGTCAGCCCGATCCCACCCCAGCTCACCGCCCAGGCGTACACAGCCATGCAGGTGATCGGCGAAGCGCTCGGCCGCCTAGATCGCAGGCAACCGCTCAAGGGCCTCCCGCTAGCCCAGGCCCGCAAGGCCCTGATGGCTGAAATCCTCGGCGGCGCCTACCAAACCCCCCTCGGTGAAATCCGCTTCACGCCGGAGGGCGAGGTGATTCAGAAAAACTTCTTTGTCGCCCAGGTGCGCATGAATGCTGGGGGCAAAAGCGGACGCTTTAGCCTGCTGCCGTAGGGCAGCGGCATGGAAGGCCTGCTGCAACTGCTGTTCAACGGGCTTTCGGTAGGAGCTGTATACGCCCTGTTTGCCCTTGGCTACACCTTGGTGTTTTCAGTGCTGGGGGTGATCAACTTCGCCCACGGGGCGATTTTCACCCTGGGTGCTTACTTCACCTATCTGCTGATTGGGGGCGCGGTGGGTGCTAATGGTTTATTGGCCGGCCTGCAGTTCCCCTTTGCCCTGCCCTTCTGGCTTGCTCTGCCACTGGCGGGCATAGCCGCAGCCGCCGTGGCCCTAGTGGTGGAGCGCATCGCCTTCCGCCCCCTGCGCGATCAAGGCTCGGATCCCCTGCTGGCCCTGATCACCAGCCTTGGGGCCGGTGTGATTTTGGTGAACCTGATCCAGCTGCTGGTGGGAGCCGAGAGCTATTCGATTCCTGTGGGCACCCTTGGATCCCTGCCGGCGGCGCTGAGCATCGCCGGCGCCAAGGTGCGCACCGTGCAGGTGATTCTGCTGGCCATCTCCGGCCTGCTACTGGCAGCCCTTTCGATCTGGATAAACGGCAGCCGCAGCGGCAAGGCGCTGCAAGCCGTTTCCGAAGACCCGGTCACCGCCCAGCTGCTCGGCATCAACAGCGCTCGCGTGATCCAGATCGCCTTTGGCATCAGCGGCTTCCTGGCAGGCATGGCCGGCGGCCTGGTGGGGTTGAGCATCAGCATCGCCGGGCCTTACTTCGGCATTGGCTATGGGCTTAAGGGGCTGGGAGTACTGGTGCTGGGGGGGCTCGGCAGCGTGCCTGGGGCCGTGCTTGGTGGCTTGATCATCGGCCTGGCCGAGGCCTGCGTGCCCGCCGATCTATCGGGCTACAAAGATGCGGTCTCCTTTGGCTTCCTGTTCCTGATGCTGTTGATCAGGCCCCAGGGTCTGCTGGGCCGACCCCAGGCCAACAAGGTTTGATCAGCATGGACGCCGGCCTGCTCGAACAAATGCTGCTGGGGGCCCTACTGGGCCTGTCGGTGTACCTGCCCCTGCGCTGCGGCCAGCTCTCCCTCGCCACTCCGGGCTTCTTCGCCATCGGCGGCACGGTGGCAGCCCTGCTATCAACGCGGGTCCCCGCCCTAGCCGGCAGCGGCAGCACCTACCCAATCACTTCAGTTTTGCTGGAGATGGCTCTAGCGGCCCTGCTCACAGGCGTGCTGGCCCTGGGCCTGGGCAAGGTGGTGCTGCGGCTGCGGGGCATCTACCTAGCCATCGCCACGATCGCCCTGGTCGAGATTCTGCGGGTTGTCACCCTCAACCTGGAATTCACTGGCGGAGCCCTGGGCATCTTCGGCATCCCCCAGCCCTTCAATAGCGCCGCTGGCTACGCCGCCTTCACCCTGGCGCTGTTGGCCCTGATCTGCTGGCTATGCGACCGGCTCGAAAAGACCCGGCCCGGCCGGGCCATGGCCGCCATCCGCGACGACGAACTGGCCGCCGCCAGCCAGGGCATCAACACCGCCGACACCAAACTGCTCGCTTTTGTACTGAGTGCCCTAGTGGCGGGAATCACAGGCGTGGTTGCGGCCCACTTCCTCAACTCCTGGAACGCCAAGCTGGGCAACTTCGACGCCAGCATCACCACCCTGGCGTTTGTGGTGTTCGGCGGCTCGCGCACCTGGCTGGGGCCGGTGTTTGGCGGGCTGCTGCTCACCGCCCTACCAGAGCTGCTGCGCCCGGTCGGCGACCTGCGCCTAATCGTGTTTGGCGCTGTGATTCTGGTCGGTCCCCTGTTCTTTCCCCAGGGAGTGATCACCCCGGAGCTGTTCAAGTGGTTCAAGCCGCGAATACGAGGCATCCCCACGGCAGCAGCGCAGGGGGTAAAGCAATGAACCTGCTCCAGCTTGAGGATGTGGGGGTCCGCTTTGGTGGCCTGCGGGCCTTGCAGGCTGTCGATCTTGAGGTGAAGCAGGGCGAGATTTTTGGCCTGCTCGGCCCCAACGGTGCCGGCAAGACCACCCTTTTCAACGTGATTTCTGGCCTCACCGCCCCCAGCAGCGGCACCGTGCGCTGGCGGGGGGCAAGCCTTGCTGGCCTCAGCAGCCACCGCATTGCCCGCCTCGGCATCGCTCGTACCTTCCAGAATCTGCGGCTATTCAGCAGCATGAGCTGCCTTGAAAATGTGCTCGTGGGAATGCATCAGCACGCCCGTCAGCCGCCCCTCGCAGCCCTACTGCAAACCCAGTCCTTTCGCCGCCGCGAATCCGAGCTGCAGCAAGAGGCTCTAGCGCTGCTTGACCTATTTCAACTGGAAGCCACTGCCCACCAAGACGCCGCTAGCCTCTCCTATGGAGACCGGCGCCGGCTGGAGATGGCCCGGGCCCTGGCCAGCCGTCCCCAGCTCCTGCTGCTCGATGAGCCGGCCGCTGGCATGAACCCCTCAGAGAAAGATGAGCTGCGGGAGCTGATTCGGCGCATCCGGGACCAGTTCAAGCTGACGGTGCTGATCATTGAGCACCATGTGCCCTTGATGTTGGGCCTGTGCGACCGGCTGGCGGTGCTCAACTTCGGCCAACGCATCTCCCTGGGCAGCCCCGACCAAGTGCGGCGCGACCCGGCGGTGATCGAGGCCTATCTGGGCGGTGGCGCATGAACGGCCCCCAAGCGCCCCTGCTCGAGCTGCGCAACCTGGTGGTGCGGTACGGCAGCATCACGGCCCTGCATGGCATCAATCTGAAGGTGCAAGCTGGCGAGTTGGTGACCCTGCTAGGGGCCAATGGCGCCGGTAAAAGCACCACCCTGCGGGCCATCTCCGGCCTGATTCACCCCGTCGGCGGCGAGATCCTCTGGCATGGCGGCTTGATCAATCGCCTGCGCACCGAGCGCACCGTGAAGTTGGGCATCAGCCACTGCCCGGAGGGCCGGCGCGTGCTCAGCCGCCAGTCGGTAGCCGACAACCTGGCCCTGGGCGCCTGGTTGCGCCGGGACAAAGTCGCTATCGCCACAGATCTGGAGCGCTGCTACGCCTTGTTTCCCCGCCTGGCCGAGCGCCGCAGCCAGCTGGCCGGCTCCCTCTCCGGAGGAGAGCAGCAGATGCTCGCCATCAGCCGCTCCCTGATGGCCAGGCCCACCCTGTTGATGCTGGATGAGCCGAGTCTGGGATTAGCGCCCCGGCTCGTAGCCGAGGTGATGGCAGCTCTGTCCGAGCTGCACCGAGACGGGCTCACCATTCTGCTTGTAGAGCAAAACGCCCAGGCCGCCCTGACCATTGCCGATCGTGGCCTTGTGCTGGAGGCGGGCAGCATCAGCGCCGGCGGCAGCGCAGAACAACTCCTGGCCGACAACAGCCTCCAGGCTTCCTATCTGGGGGCGAACTGAGCAGCTGCAGCTCAATCGTTCTCGGTAGCTCCAAAGCAATGCATTAGGGCATCGCCCCAGCTGTTGATCCCGGCGAGCTCATGGTCCTTCGCGCTGCCCAAGGCCTTGGCGTGCTCGCGCAGCAGCACTGTCTTATCGATGGCATGTCCATGCTCAGCCGCCATGGC
>NZ_JAGQDB010000058.1:0-16251 GCF_024346495.1 Cyanobium sp. A1C-AMD
AGGAGGGGTTGTAGCGCGCTTCCCGCACTCGCTTGGCCCAGCCAAGCTTGCGCAGCAGCTTGATGTGCTGCCAAGTGATGTCGAACTCAAACCAGCGCAGGCCGTGGCGCGCTGAATGGGGGAAGGCGTGGTGGTTGTTGTGCCAGCCCTCGCCGAAGCTCAAGATTGCCACCCACCAGCAATTGCGCGAAAGGTCGGGGGAATTGAAGTTGCGGTAGCCGCAGAAGTGGGTGGCGGAATTCACCAGCCAGGTGACGTGATAAACGATCACCAGGCGCAGGGGGATCGCCCAGAGCACCATGCCTAAGCCGCCGCCATGGACGCCGGCCAGCTCGCCATACCAATAGAGAGCGACGCCGAGCGGCAGCTGCAGCAGCAGAAACCAGCGATCCAGCCAGCGGTAGAAGGGGTCGCGCTGCAGGTCGCCGGTGAGCCGGCCCACGTGTTGCAGGGCCGGGATTTCGTGCAGCATCCAGTCGCTGTGGGCCCACCACAGGCCCCGGGCCGCGTCGTGGTGGTCGTTGGGTTGGTCGGAATACTTGTGGTGGTGGCGGTGCAGTCCCACCCATTCGATCGGGCCGCTCTGGCAGGCCAGGGCTCCCATCAGCACCAGGAGGTGCTCCAGCCACAGGGGGGCACTGAAGCTGCGGTGGGTCAGCATCCGGTGCAGCCCCAGGGTCACCCCCAGCACGGTGGTCCAATAGAGCACCGCCAGGACCACCACGGCCTGCCAGCTCCAGAAGCGCGGCAGCAGGGCAAACACCGCCCCCACGTGCATCACCAGCATGAAGCTGGTGGTGCCACCCTTGAATTTGCGCTGGCGGCCCGGCAGGGGTTGGCGCCTTTCGGATACGGCAGCGCGGATGCGCTGATCCTCAAGCGCGCTGGGTGTGGCCGCACCCAAAACTTGGGCCGAATTGGTGCTGACTACCAAGGAAATCTCCGGGTGGTGCTCGCCCGATTCACGCCTGGGCAGCGGGGGAAATCTAGCTAGGCGTCGCCCGGCAACATGGGACTCCCTGAGGGCTAGGCAGATGGTGGACGCAGCGGAGGCCTTGGCCCGTCAGGCCGCCGAGCGGGTGGCCGCTGCAGTGGCCTCAACCGCCGCTGCCGCCGCCCACCACACCAGCCAGGTGCAGCCGCGGCTGGCCCGGGTGCTCGAGGCTTTCGCCGCTGAGCGGCTCGGCACCCAGCACTTCGCTTCGGTGAGCGGCTACGGCCATGGCGATCAGGGCCGGGAGCTGCTGGATCGGGTGTTTGCCCGGGTGCTGCAGGCCGAGGCGGCGGCCGTGCGCCTGCAATTTGTCAGTGGTACCCACGCCATAGCAGCGGCGTTGTTTGGTGTGCTGCGCCCCGGCGACCGCCTGCTCGCCCTCACCGGCCGCCCCTACGACACCCTCGAAGAGGTGATTGGCATCCGCGGCAGCGGCCAGGGCTCCCTGGCGGAATTCGGCATCGCCTACGCCGAGCTGGCGCTCACCGCCGACGGCAGTGTCGATTTCGACGGCCTGGAGGACGCTATGGCTATTCCTACCCGCATGGTGCTGATCCAGCGCAGTTGCGGCTACAGCTGGCGGCCGTCCCTGTCGGTGGCCCAGATCGGCCTGCTCTGCGAGCGGGTAAAAGCGCTCCAGCCCGGCTGCGTGGTGTTTGTCGACAACTGCTACGGCGAGCTGGTGGAGGCCCAGGAGCCCACGGCGGTGGGGGCCGATCTGATTGCCGGCTCCTTGATCAAAAACCTCGGCGGCACCATCGCCCCCACCGGCGGTTACGTGGCCGGCCGGGCTGAGTTGGTGGAGCAGGCCTGCTGCCGGCTCACGGCGCCGGGCATCGGCGGCGAGGGGGGCACCAGCTTCGACCTCAACCGCCTGCTGGCCCAGGGACTTTTTCTGGCTCCCCAGATGGTGGCTGAGGCCCTGATCTGCAGCGAGCTGGTGGCGGCGGTCTTCTCGGATCTGGGCTACCCGGTTCAGCCCCTGCCCGCTGCCCCCCGCAGCGACGTAATCCAGGCGGTGCGGCTCGGCGATCCCGAGCGGCTCAAAACCGTTTGCCGCGCCTTCCAGGCCGCATCACCGGTGGGCGCCTACCTCGATCCGGTGCCGGCGCCGATGCCCGGCTACGCCAGTGCCCTGGTGATGGCGGGCGGCACCTTCATCGACGGCAGCACCAGCGAGTTTTCCGCCGATGCGCCGCTGCGGGAGCCCTACGTGCTGTTTGCCCAGGGCGGCACCCACCGCGCCCATGCCCAGATCGCCCTGGAGCGGGCTCTGGTGGCACTGGCGCAGGCAGGTCACCAGGTCTGATTACGCCGATCTCGCCGCTGGTTATCTCTCCAGGGCCGACAGAATGGCGCGTACTTGTTGCTCTGCAATGGCGCTCCCCATCCCCGGTGATTGCCGCTACGCCGACAGCCACGAATACGTGCGCCCTGAGGGCGAGAGGCTGCGGCTGGGCCTGAGTGCCTTCGCCGTCGACCAGCTCGGCGACATCGTGTTTGTGGAGCTGCCCGCAGTGGGCGCCAACCTTGTTCAGGGCGCCAGTTTTGGCAGCGTTGAATCGGTGAAGGCGGTGGAAGATCTGCTGGCGCCGGTGAGCGGTGTGGTGCTGGCCCGCAATGAGGCGGTGCTAGCTAGCCCGGAGGAGCTGCAGAACGATCCCTACGGCGAGGGTTGGCTGCTGGTGCTCCAGCCAGCTGATCCGGCCCAGCTCGCTGGACTGCTGGATGCGGCCACCTACTCCGCCAAGGTGCAAGGCGCCTGATGGGCACTGCGGACTCACCAGCCCTTTCCTTTATTGGTCGCCACATCGGTCCGAGCGCCGCTGAGCAGCAGCGGATGTTGGCGGAACTCGGAGCGTCCAGCCTCGAGGCCCTGGCCGCCCAGGTGGTGCCCGCCGATTTGCTTTTAGATCCGGCGGCCTCGGCTGCGGGTTTGCCCGAGCCCTGCAGTGAGGCCCAGGCCCTGGCTGAACTTGCCGAGATCGCTGCGGCCAACCAGCTGCAGCGCAGCTTGATCGGCCAGGGCTACTACGGCACCGCCACGCCGGCGCTGATCCAGCGCCAGGTGTTTGAAAACCCCGCCTGGTACACCGCCTATACCCCCTATCAGGCCGAAATTGCCCAGGGCCGGCTTGAGGCCCTGCTGAATTTTCAGACCCTGATCAGCGAGCTCACCGGCCTGCCGATCGCCAATGCCTCCTTATTAGATGAGGCCACCGCCGCGGCCGAAGCCATGGCCATGGCTAGCGCTGTCTGCAAGCGCACCGGTGCCGGCCGCTTTCTGGTGGATCGGGCCGTGTTCCCCCAGACCCTGGCGGTGCTGCAAACCCGGGCCGAGCCCTTGGGCATCCAGCTCGAGCTGGTGGCAGCCGAGTCGCTGGCTGGGGCCACCCTGCCAGCGGATGCTTTTGGTTTGTTGATCCAGCTGCCTGGCCGCCAGGGCCGGCTGTGGGATCCCAGCGAGCTGCTGGCTAGCGCCCGTCAGGCCGGGGTTATCACGGCTGTGGCGATCGATCCCCTGGCCCAGGTGCTGCTGGAGCCGGTGGGCTACCTCGGCGCTGATATCGCCGTCGGCAGTGCCCAGCGCCTTGGGGTGCCGCTGGGTTTTGGTGGTCCCCATGCCGCTTTTTTTGCCACGGGCGAGCAGTTCAAGCGCCAGATCCCCGGCCGCCTGGTGGGGCGCTCGCTGGATGCGGCAGGCCAGCCGGCCCTGCGCCTGGCCCTGCAGACCCGCGAACAGCACATCCGCCGCGACAAGGCCACCAGCAACATCTGCACCGCCCAGGTGCTGCTCGCAGTGATGGCTGGCTTCTATGCGGTGCACCATGGCCCTGATGGCCTGGAGGCGATCGCCCAGCGCTTGCTTAGCCTGCGCGCGGCCCTTGTGGCTGGCCTGGAGGCCCTCGCTCTGCCGGTGTTGCCGGGCCAGGGTTTTGACACGGTGTGGCTGCCCCTGCCGCCGGATCAGGCCGAGGTGCTGGTGGCCGCTGCCCTGGCGGCTGGCTTCAACCTGCACCAGGCAGAAGATGGCGTTGGCATCAGCCTTGATGAGCTGAGCAGCGCCGAGGAGCTGGAGCGGCTGCTGCGGGCGCTGGCTGGGTGCGCTGAGCCCTGGCGGGAGCTGGGCAACAGCCCGCCTGCTGGCCCGGCCATGCCCCTGCGCCAGCAACCCTGGCTGCAGCAGAGGGTCTTCCATCGCTACCGCAGTGAAACCGAGCTTTTGCGCTACATCCAGCGCCTTTCAGCTAAGGATCTATCCCTGGTGCACGGGATGATCCCGCTGGGTAGCTGCACCATGAAGCTGAATGCCGCCGCCGAGCTGGCGCCGGTGAGCTGGCCGGCCTTCAGCCAGCTGCACCCCTTCGCCCCGGCTGAGCAGGCCGCCGGATACCAGCTTCTGGCAGCCGATCTGGAGCGCTGGCTGGCGCTGATCACCGGTTTTGCCGGTGTGTCGCTGCAGCCCAATGCCGGCTCCCAGGGGGAATATGCCGGCCTGCTGGCGATCCGGGCCTGGCACCGCAGCCAAGGGGAAGCCCATCGCACCGTTTGTTTGATTCCTACCAGCGCCCACGGCACAAACCCAGCCAGCGCCGTGATGGCCGGCCTGCAGGTGGTGGCGGTGGCCTGCGATGAGGCCGGCAACATTGATCTCGCCGACCTGGAGGCCAAGGCCGCTGCCCACGCCGAGCAGCTGGCGGCGCTGATGGTCACCTATCCCTCCACCCACGGCGTGTTTGAGCCGGCTATTCGCCGTATCTGCGGGACGGTGCACGCCCGCGGCGGCCAGGTGTACCTCGATGGCGCCAACCTCAACGCCCAGGTGGGCCTGTGCAAGCCGGGTCTCTATGGCGCCGATGTCTGCCACCTCAACCTGCACAAGACCTTCTGCATTCCCCACGGCGGCGGCGGCCCCGGCGTGGGCCCGATTGCGGTGGCATCCCACCTACTGCCCTTCTTGCCGGGTGCCGCAGGGGCTGAGTGCGGAGGGGTGGGGCCCGTGGCTGCGGCACCCCTGGGCAGTGCTTCGATTCTGGCAATCAGCTGGATGTACATCCGCATGATGGGCGGCGCGGGCCTGCGCCAGGCCAGCCAGGTGGCCCTGCTGGCCGCCAACCTGCTGGCCGAGCGCCTAGAGCCCCACTTCCCCGTGCTCTACCGAGGCGCTGGCGGGCGCGTGGCCCACGAGTGCATCCTCGATCTGCGGCCGCTCAAGCGCAGCTGCGGCCTGGAGGTCGATGATCTGGCCAAGCGCCTGATGGACTACGGCTTCCATGCCCCCACGGTGAGCTGGCCAGTGGCGGGCACGGTGATGGTGGAACCCACGGAAAGCGAGTCGCTCGCTGAGCTCGATCGCGTCTGCGCGGCCATGGTGGCGATCCGCCAGGAGGCCGCGGCGCTGGAGGCCGGCAGCGCCGATCCCCTCAATAACCCCCTCAAGCGATCCCCCCACACTCTGGCTGCCGTGACTGCTGATCACTGGGATCGGCCCTATACCCGCCAGCAGGCTGCTTTTCCGGCGGGAGAGGATCAGCGCTTGGCGAAGTTTTGGCCGGCGGTGGCCCGGATCGACAACGCCTACGGCGATCGCAACCTGGTGTGCACCTGCCCGAGCATGGAGGAGCTGGCAGGGCAGGAGCTGGCAGAGCAGGAACTGGCCCAAGTGGTACCAGCTGCCACTGTTCATTAGTGCCGTCATGACGCACACTGTGCGGGCTTGACGCCTGTTAACAGGCACAATCAGCGCTTAAGCCATTCATTCTCGGGACCATGAAGGGCAGCAACGACGGAACTGGAACTGGTACAGGAACGGGCCAGGTGCTGCGGGTCGAGGGCACCAACGTGGTGCGTGTTCCTTTTGGTGTGCGTCGCTCCCGCCGTCCCCGTCCCGAGCGCCCCGATCACTGGGCCACCCTGGTGCTGCCTTTTCACATCCACCACGATCCAACGCCACCTCCCCAGGCAGCTTGAAGTCGGGTTTGGCTAAATCAAGCCACTTAAATTGCTTCGGCCAAGCGCCAATCAACTAGGGCTTTGACGTCAGCGAGGGAGCTGGCCGGTGCCCGAAATGGCAGCAGATGCATGGGACTTCGCTCGGGGCGCACCAGCCAGGTGAAATCGGCTTGGGGGATCAGCACGAACCCCCGATAACGCACCGTTGCCCGCACCCCGAGGGGATGGTTGCCAGTTGAGGCGGTTGCGGTGCTGGCCATTCCTGGTGTCAGAACTGCAGCCATTGCAGCGGGCTGGCGGCAAATTCGCGGCCGTTTACTGAATTACTTTGGGATTGCCTTTACACCCTGCAAAAAGGTCTGCACGGATCTAGACCTAGACCCTAAAACACCTTTGCTTTACTGGGTTTTTGCTCTGGGCTTTTTGGCGTAGCAATTGGTTGAGATAGTGTTCTGGGCTACAAAAATTGCAGCCCAGTTGGGGTATTAAACACTCAGAAGTTGGGGCTCCCGGTAGGGCACGAAGCTGGCCTTGCGGGCGCCGCAGATCGGGCAACGCCAGTCGTCGGGGATCGCTTCAAAGGGGGTGCCCGGAGCGATGCCGGAATCGGGGTCGCCTGCTGTGGGGTCGTAAATCATCGAGCACAGTTTGCAGATCCACTTGCCCGCTACGGGCTCATCTGCCTCTCCGGCCACCCCCTTGCCCTGCAGGGCTTCGAGGGCGATGCCGTAGCGCTCGGCGTGGTGCTGCTCGATCGGCGTCAGCAGGCCGAAGTTTTTGGCGGCGGTGCGAAAGATGCCGGCGTGCTGCTGTGATTCGTCGATCTGCTCCTGGAATTCAGCTGCGGCTTCGCCATCGCGATCGGAGCGGGCCTGGGCGGCGAACTCCGGATACATGGTCGTGTATTCGTAGGTTTCGCCCTCGATCGCCAGCTCCAGGCAGCGGCTGAGCAGGGCCTGCTTCTGCTCGCTGGAGAGGTTGGCGGGATCGTCGATGACGAGTTCGGGATGGAGCAGCCGGAAGTGGGCGAAGGCGTGCTCGGTTTCCTGGGCAGCGGTGTCGCGAAACAGCTTGGCCAGCTCGGGGTTGCCGACCTGCTTGGCCACCTCCGCGAAAAATAGGTATTTGCGATTGGCCATGCTCTCGCCGCCAAAAGCGGCTTCAAGATTGGCCTTGGTGTTGGGCTTGGCGATATCCATGGCTTGGCAGGTGTTGCGACTGACGGAGAGTTTAGCTTGCCCGAAGTCGAAACGACTATGAGTTAGCCGCCCTGGCGTGGCTCCGTGGCTCTCAGTAGTTGGCGCCGCTGCGGCGCTGGTGCACGGCCGTGGTGGCGCTGGCGTCGAGCACGCCGCCCTGGCTCACCTGGGCATACAGCAGCCAGTGGTCGCCGCATTCCATGCGCTGCTGCACCGTGGCCTCCAGCCAGGCCAGGGCCTCCGGTAGAAGCGGTTGGCCGCTGGGGCTGTGCTCCAGCTCCAGGCCGGCGAAGCGGTCGGCGCCTGGGGCAAACGGCTGCAAAAACTGCTTCATCGGACCGGTTTCACGCCCTGCGGCCAGCACGTTGAGAGCAAAGCGATCGCCGACGTGCAGCAGGGCCTCCACCGCCCGGTCTTTCGCTACGGCCACAGTGAAGCCAGGCGGCGAGAAGCTGGCCTGGCTCACCCAGCTGGCCACCATGGCGCTGCTGAGGCGGTTGCCGCCCTCCCCTTTGCTGGTGGTGAGCACGCAAAGGGAGCCCACCACCCGGCCCAGGGCCTGCACTGCCGGGTTGCTGCGGCTCTCGCTGAGTCCGCCACTGGCGCTTCGGCGCTGCGCCTTGCGCTGTTCGCTCTGCAGTTGGCGGCCAAGGGCGGTGCCGGTTTCCTCGATGGCTTTGAGGTTGGCCGCATCGGGGCTGAACTTCACCTTGATCGGTTCAAAGGCGAAGTGGAAGCCGCCATCGCGCAGCTTGCTCTCCAGCAGATCCAGGGCTTCACCGCTCCAGCCAAAGCTGCCAAAGACCCCAACCGGCTTGCTGCGGTCGCCCTCAGCTAGCACCGTGCCCAGGGCTGACACGATCGGTGTGGGGGCATGGCCGCCGAGGGTGGGAGAGCCGATCAAGATCGCATCGCAGCTGCGGATCGCCGCCAGCAGCTGCTCAGGCGGCGTGAACTCGCAGTTGATGCTCTCCACCCGCACGCCGGTGCGGGCGACCCCCTGGGCGAGGGCATCGGCGATGGCGGCCGTGTTGCCGTAGGCGCTGGCAAACAGCAGTGCCACCGATAGGCGCGCCCGCTCCTGGGTTGCGCCCCAGCGGTGGTAGTCGTTGAGGAGGCTGCGCCAGCTCTCGCTGATCGCCGGCCCGTGGCCGGGGGCAATGGTGCGGATGTCGAGGGCTTCGAGCCGCTCCACCACCGACTCCACCTGGCGCGCCATCGGTGCCATCAGGCAGTCGTAGAAGTAGCGGCGGTCTTCCTCACTGCTGCTGCGGTTGGCCTCAGCGAAGCTCTCGCTGCAGAGGTGGGCCGCGAAAAATTTGCCACTCATCAGCAGGCCGCTGGTCTCCTCGAAGGCCATCAGCGCCCCGGGCCAGCGGGGGGTGGGGGTGGGAATCAGGCGCAGCACGTGGCCATCGACGAGGTTGCGGCTGGCCTCCTGCTTCACCACATCGATCGGTGGTAACGACGGCGGGGGTGGCGGGATCGCCGCCGGGGGGGCGTCGTTGGGGCTGCCGCCCTCGGCAGGTTTAGTGGGTTTCTGCTGGCTCCAGAGCTCTTCAAGTAGGCGGGCGCCGGCGTTGGAGCTCACCAGCAGCGTTTTGGGCCAGCGGGCCGCCAGCTGGTGCAGCAGGGCCACGCGGTTGGGGTTGACATCGCCCACCACCACCTTGAGTGGGGCATCGCTGGGCACCAGGGCGGCCAGCTCCGTCAAGAAGGGCTCGGCGAACGAGGCGCCGGGGGGATGCACCAGCAGCGCCGCCGCCGTAAACAGGAAGCTGTTGGCGGTGGTGCCCCGCTCCAGGCCGTATTCCACCTCAAAGCGCAGTCGGGTGGGGCTGAGCCCCTTGAGGCAGATCAGGCCAGGCTCGAGGGCTAGCTGGATGACGCGCCGGGCGGTGTTGGGGTCGACCGAGCTGCCCATTAGAAGTAATTCCCGACCTTGTTGTCCAGGACTGCTTTTGGATGTGCCTTTGTATCTTTTTGCAATGGGAATCCCACCTTTTAAATCCCTCGCTCCGTCGGTGCTTTGTACTCATTATGAGTGGATGAGGCGGCGGCGGTCGGGCAACTAGTGTGCTGCCCCAGAGACTTGCGATCAATGTTGCCGGAGCTTCTCCAGGATTAATCGGCCGTGGAGGTGCAACTGAACGGTGCCTTGGTCTTGTTGTAGGAGGCCACGAATGGCTCGATTTTGGTGATCAGTCCTTTTACACTGGAGTAGCTGCCTCGGCGGATCGCCTGCTGGGTGATGATCCCAAACCCGCGCTCCCCCTGATTGAGCCAGGAGGCGTAGGTGGTTTAGTGCACGTGGAAGCGGCGTCGCTGTGCCAGCCAGGCCCTGACCTTGGCGTGCTTCTGCGTGCTGTCCATGGCCTGGATCTGAGTCTTCTCGTCGACGCAGAGCACCATCGGCTTGTGGGCGGATTCAGGTACAGGCCGACGATGTCGCGCACCGTTTCAACAAAGAAGGGATCGATTGAGAGCTTGTAGCCGAAGGCTTCCGCGTAGCGGTGGGATTTCTGCCGGTGGGGCTGGAGCGAGAAGGTCTGCAGCCAGCGGTGAACCGTGGACCTGGAGATCCCTGTCTTTGCAGCCAAAGTCCGAGCGCTCCAGGGAGTGCTGTCACCGGTTGGCTTGCTCTGCAGGGCCCGGGGTTGATCAACTCAGTGACCTTCTCGTCCTCGTAGGTGCGAGCCCGGCCAGGACGCAACTCGTCGTGCAGGCCCTCAATGACCAGATCGAGGTAGCGTTGCCGCCATTTACCCACCGGAACACATAAAGGCGAACTGGCCTGGCGTCAGTTGGATCATCGAAATGATCAGCACCACCGTGACCCGCAGAGGCCATCAGATGCCACGGGCCCACTACTTCCTCACGAGTATGCGGACCAAGCCAGAAGCCCTGCTACGACTGATCCGCCAGCGCTGGAGCATTGAAAATGAGTGGCATTGGCGCGGGACACGCCGCTGAACTAGGACGCACACCGCTGTTTGCGTTCCTGGGGCTACCGCTCAGCTCACGCAGTAGCGCAGCAGAAACTGAGCCGCGACATGAAAATAGTTGTAGGCAACCATAGGAGAAGTCCAGAGTTGACGCAAGCTCGGCTCCATGGTAGAAAGGGGTTTCCGGCTGTGGCTTCTATGATGGCCAGGGTCAGTCTGCTTTCTTAATCTCCTCTTAAGCGATGGCACTCTCCAAGCCGGTTCTTTCGCTGGCATCCGACACCGGGGCAGTAGGCACCGACCGACAAACCAGCCAGGGAATTATTGATGTAGGCGGACTGGCTCTTGGCAACGCAGCAGTCGATGTCAGCAAGCTGACATCTGCAAACACAACTATTAATCTTAGCCAGGAGCTTGCTCAGGAAAACGAGACCCTGACAGCTGCACCGGGCGCGCTGATTGCTTACGGAAAAAAGGGATTTTCTGGCTGGGCATTTCGCACCGTCCCAGACAGCGGCAAGCTCGGCATCAATAACAGCACTTTCGGAGACCCATTAGGGGGAGTTTATAAAGCTGCTTACCTAGCCAGCTCCTCCCTGGCGCCAGCAGGTAACAGTGTCAACAATTGGCAGTATTCACTCGACTTTGGCAATTCCTGGAGTGCGCCGATCGCGGTAGGCCTGAGCAACAAATTCCAAGTACCTGATGGCAACTACGCAGAAGGCCAAGTCAGAGTTCGTCAAACTCTCGTCACTCCACCGGTGGCCAGGGCCGGCGACAATCTGATTCAGAACGGCAGCTCCGAACAGGGCTGGACTGGTACCGGCTGGACTCCGATCCAATCCATACCCGCCTGGACCGCTGCTGACCAGTTTGAGGTCTGGGGTACAGCCATGACAAATCCTAGTGATGGAAGATATCTCCTCGAGCTTGATTACAACAGACAAGTTGATTCGATCAGTCAAGCCATCACAACCCAAAATGGAACCAGCTATCTTTTACAGTTTGATCTAAAATCAAGAGGTGGTGGAAACGAAACCGTTGAGGTCTATTGGCGAAATGCTCTTGTAGGAACAGCTTCAACCAGAAGCACTTCCTGGGAAACCTTTAGCTTCACGGTGACTGGTAGTGGCGGATCAGATCTGCTAACGCTCCGAGAGCCCGCCAACGAAAACAACACCCTTGGCGTCTTACTTGATAATTTTCGCCTCACATCAACAACATTCTCTGGAGAGGTCGTCACTCAAAGCGAAGTCGACACAACCTTTGCGGCTTTTAGTGTAGACACAGGTGCACCGACGATCAGTCTGAAAACGCCGGGCGGCGTTGATCAAGTGGTCAGTCGCAACATGGATGATCGACTCATCACAGGCAAAGCTGAGGTTGGACATACGGTCAGCCTGCTGACAAATTTTGTTCAGTCAGAAGACTTTAATTCCGGAGTGGCGCCTTCATGGCTAAAGTTTGATATCCCCAATTCTTCAATCGCCTCAATCCAGCTCGACCGCAGTAACGGAGAGCTGGATTTCTCAGCCAGAGGTGGGCGAACAAATCTTTGGGACAACCGTGATAACGCCCCATTCGCCTGGGTCACCAGGCCCTCCGTAAACCAGGACGAAACCTGGTTCATTGAAGCCAAGGTTCGGATTGATAGTCGTTCACAAGGTGAAACCATTGCTGGCATCACCTTTAGTAATCCCAGGGACGGCGGTTTTGAGTATGGCGCACCCAGCTTCTACGTTGATAGCTGGCATAAGCCAGGAACAAATGTCACATTGCAAGGTTTAGGCAATAATAATCCCTTCACAACTGCCGACAATTCAACGCTGGTGGCAGGAGAATCAGCCAGTGCTTATTTGCGGGTTGAAATCACCGAGAAAGGAGTCAGTGATGAATATCAGTTTTACTACCGCAAGAGCGCAACTGACACTTGGAGCAAGCTAGGCTCAAAATATAATTATAGCGTCGACAACTCACGAGCAGCACTGTTTTACAAAACGGGTAACGCTAAAGCAGGGCTTGCGGCGTTTGATGATCTCAAGGTTGGAAAACTTTCCGATACTTTACTTGCAAGCGATATCGCTGTCTCCAGCGATGGAGCGTTTAGCTATCAACTGACTGACGCTGAACTCAAATCGCTCGGCGAGGGCAGCGACAAGACGTTGATTGCCGTACAAACCGACCTGGCTGGCAATACTGGTCGCTCCGAGACCGCAAGGTTCGCTGTTGATACGGAGCAAATTCCAGTGCGAATTCTTTCCGTTGGCGGTGGTGATGGCAAGGTGTCATCAGAACAAGTTGAAATTGGCCAAGGTCCTCTGTTGCTGCAGCTCGACCAATATACAGGATATTGGAGTAGTGAACTGTCAAAACTGCGCAGCTATGTTGCTAGCTTCAGCCCTACATCTGTTAACAAAAAATATTCAGTTCTAACTGATATTATCGACTTTACCGACGACCAAGGTGGCTTTGCAGGTGAACTACCCTATGACAAGCGCTGGCCGGCAGCTGAAGCATTGAATGTTTGGGGAACCCAAGGAATCAACAATCAATTCTTTGTGAAGGTCAGCGGAGATTTCCACGTTGGCGAAGCCGGTAAGTACCGATTTAGAACTTACAATGATGACGGCGTTTTTCTGACCATCAACAATTCACTCATCATCAATGATCCCACGCTCCACCCCGAGCGTGTGTTTACTGGCGACATTGATTTGTCTGTGGGCAATCATCAGCTTGAGCTCTTCTTTTTCGAAAACGGAGGCGAAGCCTCACTTGAGTTCTCGGTGAGCCGGTTTGATCAAAAATCTAACAAATGGGGTGCCTATCAGCTCGTCGGTAAGGACCCAAGCTTCAAAGCTAGATCCGTCGTCGAGGTGGACAATAAAATCACTGGCACTGGCGAACCGAACCGCTTAGTAAGCATTTGGCTTGGCGAAGTGCTCCTTGGAACCACAACCGTTGATGCAGCTGGCGGCTTTATCTACGCCATGTCTCCAGCCAATCTGGCGCTATTGGCTGCTGCCTCAGCCGATGTGCGTATCCGAGCTACCCAAACCGATAGTTCGGGTAATGTCAGCCAGGCAGAACCGGTTGCGATTGAACTGTCAGAAAAAACGCCTCTTGTGAACATCCTCGGGATTGGGGGTTCTGACAAATTGGTATCCACCGCTGTATCTGATGGACTGGTTGAAATCTCTGGCGAGCCTGAGCTGACCACTAAGCTGCTGCTGGGTAACCAGGTTTTGAAAGAGATAGTCAGCGACAAGTCAGGAAAATCCGTATTCAGTCTGGAGCAGAAGGAGTTAGCGCTTATTGGTCAAGGAGCAGGCAAATCTTTGGTTGTGCAACAGGAACAGCAGTCTGGCACCAAAGGCAGCTCTAGTCCCTTCGAATTTGCAGTTGATACGGTAGCGCCCCAAGTCAGTCTCACATCAGTCGGCTCGGGTAATGGAAGGGTTTCGCGAATTAGGCCCCTCATTTCTGGTACTGGCGAGGGTAACGGCAAAGTCATTCTGAAGCTCAACGGCGAAGAAATCGGCCAGGTGACGCCAAGTGCCACTGGTCAATTCAGCTATACACTTACAGAGAACAACCTTGTCCTGATTGAGAACGAAACCTCCAGTAATAGCTCTCCTTTATTGACTGCTGTTCAAGCTGATGCTGCCGGCAATATTGGAACATCTGCTGAAATAGTTATTGCAGCCAAACTGACTCCTCCTCCGTTGAACATCACGGAGATCGGCGGTCTAGATCGCGTGATTTCCTCCCAGGTTGGCGATGGTTCTATCAAAGGCACGGGGGCAGAACCTGGGCTGTCCGTCAGCGTTCTTTATAATGGCAACTTATTGGGTGAATCCACTCCAGCAGACTCTGACGGTAAATTTAGCTACATCCTCAGTTATGCTGATCTTCAAATCATCGGCCAAGGCGGGCCACTGCAGCTGACCCTACGTCAAGAGGATGAATACGGCAACATCGCTACGGTTGTTACACCTGAATTTAGGATTGACACAGTCGCACCCATACTGGTTTCCCCACAGCGGGGAGATTTGCAGGCCCTTGGCCGTCTTGATGGGGTTGTGTCCACACAGGTTGGCGATTCAACCCTCAATGGAACAGGAGAAGCCAATCGTGATCTGTTGATTATTCATAACAACACAAATCTCGCCACTGTTCGCACCGCATCCGACGGAAAGTTCAGCTACACACTGACCACTCCAGACATCATAGCCATCGGACAAGGTACTGCGAAGCAACTTCAGCTTCAGCAAAGTGATGCAGCTGGTAATACTTCTAGCTGGTCTGTCGATTTTGATGTAGACACAATTGCACCTTCGGCACCCCAGATTTCCAATATCGCCAGCGATGCCATCGTCTCTAGCAACTCCTCAGACAACGTCATTGCCGGCACAGCAGAGCCTGGCTCGATTGTCACACTAGCAATTAGTGGTAGGCCTCTTGCTACAGTGACAGCCAGCAGCAGAGGTATCTTTAGTTATCAGCTCAGCAATGCAGACATTGCTGGGCTTGGGCAGCGGAGCTTGCAGGTTACAGCCCAAATCGAAGACAAGGCGGGTAATGTTGCAAGGTCTCAACCTTTCTCATTCCATATCGATACATTGGCGCCGGAAGCCCCAACTATTATGTTCGTTGGCGGCGACGATAATATTGTCTCCACCAAAGGTAGCCGTCCTGTTACAGCAACAGTTGACGACAGGGTGGAAGGAACAGCAGAGGCGGGAAGTTCTGTCTCCATTTTCAGGGGTACTAGTTTGTTAGGCACCACGACAGCAAACAGCACCGGGGTATTCAACTACAGATTAACCGCTACAAATCTTGCCAGTTATGGCCAAGGTACTAGCAAGTCATTGACTGCAGTTGCAACCGATGTGGCTGGCAACGCATCTAAAGTTTCTTCCGCTAAGGCTTTCAGTATTGATACCGTTGCTCCTGGATCGCCAAAAGTCAGTTCGCTCGGCGGCCAAGACGGTGTCATGACGTTGCTGCCGGGGGATAATCAAATCATTGGCATTAGCGAAGCCAACACAACCGTAGAACTACTTGTGCTGAATGGTTCCAGCTCTGTGTTTGCCGTGCCGCCCATCAAGGCTGATAGCAAGGGTGCATGGAGTTATGCCTTCACCTCCCAGCAACTAAATACGTTGGCAAATGTATTGCAAGCAGGTAGCTCCCCCACAGTGCAAGCTGTTGTAACTGATAATGCCGGTAATGCGGGTGCTTCCGTGTCGATTGCTGTTAATGTTGATATCAAAACACCAACGATCACCCTCAGCAAAGTTGGGGGGAGCGACGGCATCGTAAGCACAATCAGCGGTGACAACATTATTGCTGGTATCGCTGATGCCAACAGCACAATCAATCTGAGCAGTAACGGTAAAGCCCTCGGTACACTCAAAACCGATAGCCAAGGTCGGTTTACCTATAATTTGACCAGCCAAAACATCGCCACCCTTGGCCAGGGATTAGGCCGGCAAGTGGATGTAAGTCAAGCTAGCAGGGCCGGTAACGTTGGTAGATCCCTGGCAAGTTTCGGAATTGATACAGTTGCACCCAGCACAGTCACAATATCCAGCATAGGTGGCACCGACAAGATCGTGACAGCGCTTAGCGGCGACCATGTCGTCACTGGCAGAGCTGAATCCGGAACTCGGCTGCAAGTTGTTGCGATTTCAGGCTCTAATAGCACCACATTAGGTTCTGCAGAAGTAAGTAAAGATAACACCTTTAGTTATGCACTGACCGCGGAGAATCTTCGGCTGGTTAATCAGGGTGTCGGCAAGAGACTCATGGTCTCCAGCTACGACCTGGCCGGTAATCGCACCGATTCCATCCCTTTCACCTTTGCGGTGCAAGCTGTCTGGAAGACTGGAACAGGAGCCGCTGATGTGCTCAGCTTCGCTTCAGGTGTCGATGTGCTCACCGGCCGTGCTGGAGCAGATCGCTTCTTGCTGCCTTCTTTGGGGACGGCTCTCGTAAGCTCAGGGCAAACCCCTGCATTCGATCGCATCACCGATTTCCAGGTCGGTTTGGATCAGATCGATGCGCCAAACCCGGTTTCGGCCGGTCAAGTGAGGGACCTGGGGCAGATCTTGGCCCTCAGCACCACGCAACTCACTCAGCTGCTGAGTAGAACAGCTTT
>NZ_JAGQDB010000059.1:0-15941 GCF_024346495.1 Cyanobium sp. A1C-AMD
GCCAGGTAAAATATTCATCCCAATTAGCTGTTTCATCCTCTTGAAAGAGGTTGCATCAGCTAACTTAAAAGCCACCCGAAGGGGTGGCTTTTTTGTTGGTTAAGCTTCTTGGTGGGGCTTGGTGATTAAAATTGACTTTCAGGAACGATGCACGTGGACGTGTTTCCAGGTTCCATCGATTCTCTGCCAAACACGGGTCTCGCAGCAGCTAGCCGTAACCGCTGCTCCGTCGACCATCTTCTGAGTGAGACGGGTGTAGCTCAATACGGCAGCGTCGGGACTGATCCAGCGAATATGTGGTCTAGCCATGCTCACCTGTATGGGGGCTGGAGGGCTGCTTGGCGCTGCTGCTGGTAGGTCGAAATAGAATTGATGGAAGGCAAGACCCTCTGCGAGGATTCCATTGGTCTCTGCTTCGAAGCAGGTGAGGTCCAGGCTGCAGTGGCTGGAATAGGTGAGCCAATCACCGCTTACTACGCTTTCAAGCAGGTTTTGGTTGAGGCAGATCAACTGCTGCTCGTTTGTCTGCGGTGCCCCAGCTTTGGCATCAATTTCCTTATCGTCTTGGTTCATGGGTTTAGCTCCAGGTCTTGGAATGAGCTGATCCTCTCAAATCGACTCACCGCTTGTGCCGGATTGCCTGGGCGGATGCTTAGCAGCACCTGCATGCCGCTCGCAGCCGCCGCCTCGCAGTCGGCCTGGGGGTCGGTTATTAACATTTTTTGTTGGCTGGAAATATCAAGCGACTCGGCAATCTTTCTGTAGCTGCTTTGATCACGCTTGCTGCCCACGCGGGTGTCAAACCAGTTCCCAAATATCTCCCTGAGATCTCCACCACTGCTGTATCTGTAAATCAGCTGTTGGGCTCCAACTGATCCAGACGAATAGACCGCCAATTGCAGTCCTGCTGCATGCCACTGCCGCAGGGCGCCAGGTACATCTTCAAAAAGCGGACCCTGAAGTTTGCCGCTCTGATAGCCAATTTCCCAGATCATCCCCTGCAGCTCTTTCAGTGGCGCGAGCTTGCGATCCATCTTGATCAGCCAATGCAGGTACTTCAAAACACCGTCCTTCCCCTCTGCTAGGCCCTGCTGCCGCATTGACTGAGCTTCGGGGTCTGGATCTTCTGCCCAGGCTTTTTCTACTTCTGCTAGTAACTCTTGAACCTGCGGGTCCTTGTGTTGCTGGTTCAAAAAGCTGCCGAGATGCTCAGCTGCGTAGGGGAAAAGGGTGTCTGATACAAAGCTCACCGGACAGGTAGTGCCCTCAATGTCAAGCAGCACATGGCTAACGCCATGCTGTTGCACAACTGCCCTGCCGTGCTGCCTGCCGCTTAGCCCCTGAAGCAATAGTTGGCGCCAGTGTTGCTCCAGCAGAAACTCCAGAATCTCGAGATGTCTTCGAGCTGTTGTCAGATCTTTGCCCCAGGCATAGAGGCCATGGCCCGCTATCAGTAGCCCATAGGGCGCTGCCGCAAGATGCGGTTCCGCGTTGCCGCGCAGTCGTTCCAGATCCTGATCGTTACCCAGTACTGGAATTGAGACGCTGGTGGCATGGGTGGCGACACCTTCAAGTCCTTTAAGCATCTCCAAGTCTTGCAGCACTAGGAAGGCTGCCCCTGCTTTGGTGGGTGCGTAGTGCTGGGACAGCAGGGTGCCGGCTTGGGAATGGGTGTGCAGCACCGCACCGGCTCCACAGGTCTCCACAAGGGCTAGGTGCAGGGCGGTTTCGGCGCTGGCCCGCCCGGTGCCTTTCAGCACCGCCCCAGCAGCATCCACCACGATCAGCTGCTCCGGGGCAACGCTGCCCTTATCCACCCCACTAGGAGCCATCAGCAGCTCCAGCGGCTGCCACCGCAGAACGCAGCTGAAGTTGCCTCCTGTGCCATCGCACCAACCGCGGCGATGAATTGCGGCCATCGTTGCGCTGAGCTGTTGCGCTAACTCGGCAGTTTGTGATGCGGCGGTTTCCACGCAAGCTTGCGGTTTGTTCAATGCTGGCAGCTCGGGCACCAGTGGCTGCTGCGCCCGCCAAGTTTCTCGCGTTGAATAGGGGTCTGGCAGTGGCGGCAGGGTTCGCCGCCACGCCTGTAGACCCAGGCCACGCCCCCGTAATTGCCGTTGTTGCCCTTGAGGTCGCGGAAGTCGCTGAAGGTTGTGCCGCCGGCTCCGATGCTGGTTTCAAGCACCTCCACCAGCGCCTGGCGCAGGCGCTCCAGCTGCGAGACGCCAAGGCTGCCGCTGGTGGTGGCGGGCCGAATACCTGCAGCAAACAGGGACTCATCGGCATAGATGTTGCCTACCCCCGCCACCAGCGCCTGATCCAGCAGGGCATTTTTGATTGGCCGCCTTGAGCCCCGCAGCCGCTCGGCCAGGTAGGCCGCGTTGAAGGCTGGGCTGAAGGGCTCGGGGCCCAGCCGCCCCAGGCCCGTTATTACCGAGTCCAACGGTTCGCCGGGAGGAACCCACCACATCTGGCCGAAGCTGCGGGTGTCTACGAACCGCAGTTCCTGATTGCCGGCAGCAATCAGTTGCACTCGGGTGTGGGAGCAGGCCGGTTTCGGGGTTTCCAGCCAAAGGAATTGGCCGGTCATGCGCAAATGCACGCCCCAGCTGCCAGCCTCCTCCCCCCCTCGACTGAGCTGGCTCATCAGATATTTGCCCCGTCGAGACCAGGTGCCAACTCGGCAACCGCACAAAGCCGCAGCGAATGCAGCAGGGTTGACCGGGCTGGCTATGGCCCTAGCCCGATGTACCTCAACCCTGCTGATCTCAAAGCCTTGGGTCTGCTGCTCGAGACCCCTCCGCACGGTTTCAACTTCAGGTAATTCCGGCATTGCCTTAGGCCCTTGCCCAGCAAAATGCCCGTGCAACCAAAAGTTGTACGGGCTTTAGAGAGGCCTGGGAATCGTCCTGCAACTTTGATCCCAAGAGGCTGATGCGGTTCAGGCCTTTTGGAGTTCGCTCTCGGCGAAGTTGTTGGTGTTGATGCCGCCTTCAGAGCCGCTGTAGCCGTTGTAGTTCACCTTCTCAAAGCGAACCACCACGGGGTAGCGGATGCCGGAAGTGTCGATCGAAGCGACGGTGCCGACTTCGTTGAACCAGTAAGACTCGGGGCGCTTGATGCGCACTTTGTCGCCGCGGGAGATTGCCATCGCTGCGCTTTAGATCGGGTGGCTGCCAGAGCGAAGATACCCGCGCAGGAGGTGGGCTTCACCAAGGGCGTCACGATTCGTCGCCCTTGGTGAGACGTTGGCTGCCCATGGCACCATCGACAGCACAGCAGCCCGTCCTTTCCCATGGCCATGGACCCGATGGAGGTCCCGGCGCCGCCGGTGCTCAACCTCGAGCTGCCCGACCCCGAAAGCGACACCATCAGCACGATGGAATTTCTGGCCAGGCTTGAAGAAGCCTGGGCCGTGTGCGACCGCTTTGACCTGCAGACCGAAATCTGGCGCGGGCGGATTTTGGCGGCGGTGCGGGACCGGGAGAAGCGCGGCGGCGAAGGGCGTGGCACGGGCTTTCTGCAGTGGCTGCGGGAGCGGGAGATCAGCAAGACCCGGGCCTACACCTTGATCCAGCTTGCTGAGTCGGCTGAGAGTTTGGTTGGTGGCGGCCTGCTTGAGGAAACCAGCGTCAACAACTTTTCGAAGCGGGCCTTTCTGGAGACTGCCCAGGCCGACCCGGAGGTGCAGCAGATGATCAGCGAGGCGGCAAATGAGGGTCAGCAGATCACCCGCAAGCAAGTGCGCCGTCTTAGTGATGAGTTCACAGCCGCCACCAGCCCCCTTTTGCCCGAGGAGATCCGCCAGCGCACAGCTGACAATCTCCTGCCGCCGCGGGCTGTGGCTCCCCTGGTGAAGGAGCTGGCCAAGTTGCCAGAAGACCAGCAGGAGGACCTGCGCAAGGTGTTGCGTGAGGAGCCGGAGCTGGAGCGAGTCAAGGAGGTGACCTGCACTGCCCGTTGGTTGAGCAAGGCGGCGGAGGCAGCTCTGGCGGTGCGGGCGTTTCAGCAGGGGGAGCTGGATTTCGAGAAGGCGCTGCAGGAGGCTCAACGACTCGATGCCCTGGGCTTGCTGGCCGATGCGGTGGGCCAGGCCCAGGCCCTGGAGAGTGCCGTGCTGAAGCTGCACACCAGCTGGCGGCGGCTCGGGGGCCTGCAGGAGCGCCTCTGGGTGGAGAGCGGCAGCAGCACGCCCCACCTGCGCGAACTGCTCACTGCCTTGCAGTCGCTCAGCGGCAGCACCCTGCGGGTGTCCCTGGGGGAGTTGGCGGGGGGCAAGCGGGTGCGCTTGCAACTAGTGGAGGAGTCACCGGAGCAGCTACCGCCACCACCCCTGCCATGACCACCTCTGCCAAGACCGGCCCCTAGCACCGCATCTGGTGGTCGCTATGGTCAGTGAGCACTACGGGTAGGGCCCAATTGCCTTCTGGCCCCGCTGATCCCCTGGCGCTGGCCCTGGAGCGCCATTTCGGCTGGTCCGAGTTCCGTCCCGGTCAGAGGCCGGTGGTGGAGGCCCTGCTGGCCGGCCAGGACTGCCTGGCGGTGCTGCCCACTGGCGGTGGCAAGTCGCTTTGTTATCAGCTGCCCGCCTTGGTGCGTGGTGGGCTGGTGCTGGTGATTTCACCCCTGGTTGCCCTGATGCAGGACCAGGTAAGCCAGTTGCAACGCCGAGGCATCCCTGCCGCCTGCCTGCATGGCGGCCTGGCCTTGCCGGAGCGGCGCCAGCTGCTGCAGCGGCTGCGCGATCACAGGCTGCGGCTGCTTTATCTGGCCCCGGAGCGGCTGCAGGGGGAAGCCACCCGCCAGCTGCTCGACGACGTTCTGGAGAGCGGCCAGCTGGTGGCGCTTGCGGTTGACGAGGCCCACTGCATCAGCGCCTGGGGCCATGATTTCCGCCCCGACTACCGCCGCCTAGGCCAATTGCGGGCTCAGTGCCCCGGGGTGCCCCTAGTGGCGCTCAGCGCCACCGCAGCCCCCCAGGTGCGGGCCGACATCATTCGCCTGCTGCAGCTGCGGCGACCGCTGATCCAGGTGCGTTCGGCCCGCCGCACCAACCTGGTGTATGGCATGCAGGTGCGCCCGCCCGATCCCCTGCCCCTGGTGCTGGCGGAGCTGGGGGCATCCCGGGGCGCCGTGCTGATCTATGCGCGCACCCGCCGCTCGGTGGAGCAATGGGCGGCTCGCTTGACAGGGGTCGGGGTGGAGGCGATCGCCTATCACGCCGGCATGGACCCCGAAAGCCGCCAGCTGGCCCTGGAGCATTTCCAGCTGCAGCCGCGGCCGGTGCTGGTGGCCACCGTGGCCTTCGGCATGGGAGTGGACCGATCGGATGTGGGACTAGTGCTGCACCTGGACCTGCCGGCCAGTCCGGAGGGTTATCTGCAGGAATCGGGCCGGGCCGGCCGTGATGGGGAACTGGCGCGCTGTCTGGTGCTCTACGACCCGGCTGATCGCACCAGCTTGGGCTGGGCAATTCGGGGCGTGGGGGCCCAGCGCCAGCAGGACCAGCAACGGCTGGAGCTGGCCCAGCAACAATTGCGGCGGATGGAAGCGGTGGCGGAGGGCGAGGGCTGCCGGGAGCAGGCGCTGCTGCTGGCCGTAGGGGAACTGGCGGCCGCCTGCGGCCGTTGCGATAACTGCCGTAGTCCCCGTGAAAGTCGGGATTGGTCTGTTGAGGCGCACCAGGCGCTGGAGGTGCTGGAGCTTCGTCCCGGCCGCGATCTACGCAACCTGGCTGAGGAGCTCGCATCCGCCGTGTCGGTTGAGCAGCGACAGCAGCAAGAAGCGAGCTGGGGGTGGCTGCTGCGGCGGCTGGCCCAGGAGGAATTGCTCAGCGAAAGCGATGACGGCGCCCAGCGGCTCTATCTGCGCGCCTCGGGCCGGCGCTACGTGCGCCAGCCCTGGCCACTTCACTGGGCTGCCTGAGTGGGCAGCCTGATTGGTGGTGCTTGGCTAGCCGGTTGGATTAGCTGGCCCGGGCTTTGCAGATATCGCTGATTAGCTGCTCCTCAAAGTCGCTCTGGGGTGCATCCCAGCTTTTCCATTGGCCTGATTGGCTGGTGGCATTGAGCTTGCGGGCTCCGCAGTTGACCGCCAAATAAACGGGCTTGCCATCGCTATTGAGGGTTGGGGCTACAAAACTGCCCCCCATGGGCTGCCAGTTGGCCCAGTCCACCTGCAGCGGGCCGTAGCTGCGCCAGTCGGGCCCCTGAGGTTTGCTGCTGCTGGACTTGCTGCCAGTGCTCGGCCGGCTGGCGGGGGAGATGGTTGCGGTAGTCGAAGTGGTTGAGGCTTTGGCGATCGGCGTGGCAACGACTGGGGAGGGCTTCGTAGTGGGTTGGATTTTCGGCTGGACCGCCGCTTGTACGACTGGTTGTACTGCGGGTTGTACAGCGGGTTGTACAGCCCTCTCGGCAGCCTTTTGCACTGGCTGTTGAACAGCTTGTTGAACAGGCTGTTGTATGGCCTGTTGTATGGGCTGCTGAACGGTGGGTGTGGGCCGGGGAGTGGGTTTGGGTGCTGGCGTTTTCACGGCCACTGGTGTTGTTACTGGCGTTGCAGTCGCGGTTGCCGTTGGGGTTGCCACTGCAGTTGCAGTTGCCACAGGCTTGGGATTGGGTTTGGACTGGGGTTTGGTCTGCGGTTTGGCTTGGGCGGCGGCGGGCTTTGGAGTGGCTGGCTTTGGAGTGGCCTTCACCGGAGGCGGGGCCTGCAGTTTCAGGCGGGCGCCGGACACCACCAGATCGGGGTCGTCGATTTTGTTGATAGCAACCAGCCGCTCAACCGGCAGCCCATAGCTGTCGGCGATGGTGGAGAGATTCTCACCGCTGCGCACCACGTGTTCCTTGGCGTTGCGCGGGGCCGCTGTGCTGCGGGGGGCGGCCGATGAGGACGGACGCCCAGGGATGGCCAGGCGTGTTCCCGCCACCACCAGATTTGGATTGCTGATCCCGTTTAACTGAATCAGGCGCTCAGTGCTCGTGCCAAAGCGATCGGCGATTTCTGAGATGGTTTCACCGCTTTTCACCGTGTAAGGGGCGGAGGGCAGCTCGCGGGGAGCGGCGGCCGCAGTTGCCCGGCGAGATCCAGGTAGCACCAGCTTTTGGCCTGCGACCACCATGTCGGGGTTGGTGATGCCGTTGGCCTGCATCAACTGGTTGAGGCTGATCCCCTGGCGATCGGCGATGTCGGAGAGGGTGTCTCCGGGCTGGACGGTGACACTGGCGCCCCTGGAGCTCCCAGCGCCAGCGGCGCTACTGCCTGGCAGCCGCAAGCTCTGGCCTGCTACCACCATGTCGGGGTTGGTGATGCCATTGGCCTGCATCAGTCGGGTGAGGCTGACGCCGTGGCGGTCGGCAATTTCCGAGAGGGTTTCGCCTGGCTTTACCACCACGTTTGCCAGGGCTGCCGCAGGGGCCAGACCCGGGAAGGGCAACACCACCGCTAGGGCCAGGGCGGCAAGGGAGCGACGCATCGGCACCACGTATAGGTACGGGAACGTTAAGGGCGTTGCCTCGTCCCATCCAGTCCCCGGATTGATTTCGGCGCATCAAAGCTGCTGATCGCCCCCCCCATCGCCGTGCCCCAGTTAGCCCAGCAGCCGCTTCACCAGGGCCAACTTGCCCGCATAGGGGGGGTAGCGGAAGGGCAGATCCAGCCAGAAAGGGCGCCGCAGCACCGTGCGCCGGTGCGAAAAGGTTAGAAAGCCAGCTTCGCCGTGGTAGCTGCCCATGCCGCTTTCGCCGACGCCGCCTAAGGGCAGGGCCGCCGCACCCGCCTGCATCACTACATCGTTGAAGCAGACGCCACCGGAGCTGGTGGTGTCCAGGGTGCGCTGCTGGGCGGCTCGATCGTGGCTAAACAAATAGAGAGCAAGGGGCTTGGGCCTTGCCCTCACCTCGGCCAGGGCCGCTTCCAGGTTGGCTACTGCCAGCACGGGCAGAATTGGGCCAAACAGCTCCTCCTGCATCAGCGGATCGTCGCCGGATTCGATTGCTACCAAGGTGGGTTCGATGCGCCGGCGGCTGGGATCGCTGCGCCCCCCAGCCAGCACCTGGCCGCGGCTGCGGGCTCCCGCCAGCAGGGCCTCCAGTCGCTGGAACTGGGCTTCATTGACGATGGAGCCCATGTCCTCACTGGCGAGGGGATCGCTGCCGTAGAAGCGCTGCCATTCGGCAGCGATAGCTGCAACTAGCGCTTCCCGCACGGCTGGTTGCACCAGCAGGTGGTCGGGCGCGATGCAGGTTTGACCAGCATTGAGACCCTTGCCCCAGGCCAGACGCTTGGCGCTGGTGGCGATGTCGGCATCGGCAAGCACGATCGCCGGACTCTTGCCGCCCAGCTCCAGGGTCACGGGGGTGAGATGGCGGGCGGCGGCGGCCATCACCAGCCGGCCGACCCGGCCGCCCCCGGTGAAAAGGATGTGGTCAAACTGCTGCTCCAGCAGCTCGGCTGCCACGGCCCCATCGCCAGTGACCACCTGCACCACCTCGGCAGGAAAGGCCAGGGGTAGGCAGCGGGCCAGGAGTGCGGAGATGTGGGGCGCATGCTCTGAGGGCTTGATCACTGCCGTGTTGCCCGCCGCTAGGGCGCTTACCAGCGGGTGCAGGCAGAGATGGAATGGGTAGTTCCAGGGGCCGATGATCAACACGCAGCCCAGAGGTTCGGTTTGCACCCAGGCCTGGCCGGGCCGCAGGGCCAGATCAAGCCCAATCGGCCGCGGTGCCATCCAGCGCTTCAGCTGACGCCGGGTGAGGGTCAGCTCCTGACGCACCGCTATCAGCTCAAAGGTGGCCTCGAGGGGCGGTTTGCCTAGATCGGCCGCCAAGGCTTCGAGCACTGCCGCCTCCTGATCGCGCAACAGGCCTTCCAGGCGATCTAGCTGCTCCAGCCGCCAGGCCAGGCTGCGGGTGAGGCCCGTACTTACGGGTGCCCGCATCGCCGCAATCGGCGTGGCAAGCAGCGGGGTGGCGGTTGGGGCGGAGCTCAAGGGGCAGGCTGCGTGTCACCCCAAGCTGGCAAATTGCTTGAGGCTTCGGCTGCTCAGAGCCAAGCCAGCTCGGGCAATTGCGCGTACTCCCGCAGGTAAACGGCGCGGATTTGGCTGATCAAGGCCTGCACGGCCGGCCGCTCCAAATGCTCCCGGCGCAGCACCACCGCATCGAGGTTGGTGCCGCTGCAGCTGGGCTGGATTGGGTAACGCACCAGACCAATGGCTACCAGATCGAAGAAGGCAAAGGGTTTGCGGCTGTCCTCCCAGCCCGGCGGCAGGGTATCGAGGCCATTGATCACGGCCAGATCCAGCACCCGCTCGCGCACCAGCTCCAGGGCGCGGTCGCCGATCGATTGGAGAGCCTGAACATCCCGGGGGGTGCCCTGCCACTGCAGCTGCAGCTGGCCCCGGCCGAGGCGCAGCAGCTGGGAGGCTTGCCGCAGGGAGCCCAAAACGGCGTGGTTGGCGTGGGCCCGGTAGTGGCCGTTGGTTTTGCGGAAATCCAGGCCGAGCTGATCGCTAACGCGGCGGTGCAGGCGCGAAACGGAGCTTTGGTCGCAGTTGGTCAGGGCCGCCACGACCGAAGTGCTGGCAGTGATCTCCAGCAGAGCCAGAACTGGCAATCCGTCGAGCAGGATGTCGCGCATTCTTCTACTGCGCAGAGTGGCGACCTTATGAATTTGTGCCTGCCCACCAATCGCCTCCTACCCCCTATTGGGTAACCTCACGCCCCCTATTGAGTAACCTCCTGCCCCCTATTGAGTAATAGGTAGGGCCGGAGCGGCGGGAAAAATCAGTCGCACTTCGGCGCCGTCCAGGCTGGAGCGCCCGATGGCCAGGGAGCCGCGATGGTTTTCCATGGTGGTCTGCACCACAAACAAGCCCAGGCCACTGCCACTGGCCTTGCTGGTTTCCAGTGGGGTTAAGGCCGTTTGCGGTGCCTGGAACCCCGGGCCGTTGTCGGCCACGCTGAGCACAATCGCGTCGCCCTCGCTTTGCAGCCGCACCGCAATGGTGGCGGGGGTGGCTGCGGCAGGGCCGGCTGTTTCCAGCGCTTCAAGGGCATTGCGCAGCAGATTGACCACGGCTATCTGGATCTGGGCCGCGTCCCCCAATACCGCCAGGCTGGCTTCGAGGCCCTCGCGCTGCACCGTGATGCCTGCGGCCTTGAGGCTCGGGCCTGCGTAGAGCAGGGCGCTGCGGGCCACGTTGGCCAGGTTGAGTCGCCGGTGGTGGGTCTGCACGTTGCGCAGCAGGCTGCGCATCTTTTCAATCGTCGTTACGACCTCATCGGCGTTGCTGGCGATCGCCTGGAGATGCTCGTTCAGGTTGGTGGGCAGGGGAGCTTCTTGCTGCTCCAGCAGCAATTTGCTGTTCAGTAGCAGGGTGCTGAGGGGCAGGTTGATTTCGTGGGCCACGGCTGCGGCCTGCAGGCTGCTTTTGAGCTTGTCTTCCAGCACCAACACGGTCTGGGCGTCCTTGAGTCGCTCCCGCTCGATGGCTTCAGCGAGTTGTCGCCGGGCCTGGGTTAGCCGCTCCACCAGGGCTCCGAACGCCTGGGAAACTGCCTCTATCTCTCTGGCGCTGCCCTTGGGCAGCCCTGCTTCAAATACAAGATTTGCGTCCCCCTGGCCCACCTGCTCGGAGGCGCTCTGGCAGCGCCGGCGCAGCAGCTCTAGCGGCGCCAGCAGCCAGTCGCTCACCCGGATCGTCACCACCACCGCGGTGGCTACCGCCCCCAGGCTCAGCAGCAGGGCGATCAGGGCATGGCGCTGACTGGCCTGCACGATCTGATCTGAGCGCAGGGCTGTGATCAGCAGCCAGTCGAGCTTCTCCGCCTGGCCCCAGGAATGGAGGCCTACCAGGTAGGTGTTGCCCCTGTATTGCACGGTCTGGGTGCTGGCTAGGGAGCTGGGGGCAGCGAGGCCACCCACTTCCTGCAGGCGGCGGTTGGTGGCCTGCACCAGGGGATCGGGCAGTTGGTCCAGCCGCACGCGTTTGGTTGTGGAGCCCCTGCCTGTGCTGGTCAGGCCAGGCCGGGAGCTGGCCACGACCATGCCGTTTCTTTCCACGATCAAGGCGAAGCCGTTTCTGTCTTTCCAGACTTCCTCAAGCCAGGTGTTGAGCTGGCTGAGTACGAAGTCGACGCCGATGACGCCGAGCAGTTGGCGCCCAGGGCCGTAGAGGGGTTGATTAAAGGCAATCGCCAGCACCTCGGGCTTGTCTTCCCACTGGTAGATCGAGCTCCAGGTGGGCTGGCCGGCCTTCACCGTCTCCACGTACCAGGCCTCCTCGTGGCTGTCGGTCATGCCAGGAATTGACTCCAGCAGGGCGCCCCGTTGTCCCTTTGCTCCCATGGCGTAGACGCCCATCGTGCCCTTGCCGAGGGGGCTGGCGAACGCGTCTTCGTTGATCACAAAGGCGCCGCTGTCGAGCCTTTCCACCCCGAGGAATTCCCCTCGAACGCTGCCGTAGTTGATGTAGCCCACGGGGAAGAGCTGCATCTGACTCCAGAAGCGCTGCCCCATGGCGTCGAAGTCGTTTAAGGAGAGCTGGCCCTGCTGGATGGCGAGCACGTTGAGGCTGTTGATCAGCTGCGGTGCCGCCAGGCGGCCCGAGAGCTGCTCCGAAAGGTCGGTGATGGCGTCTTGCTGGCGGTAGGCCTCGGCCAGGCCAAAGCCACCGCGTTGGCCGCTGAAATAGGCCAAGCCGCCCACCGCCCCACTCACCAGCAGCAGCTGCAAACTCGTCGCCCAGACGATTCGGTTGCGCAGTCCCCTACCCCTCATGGCACCGGGCCCAGATCCAGGGCTGCCCGGCGCACCAACTCAGCTCCGCTGCAGTTAAGGCGGCGAGCAATGGCCTTGCGGTGGGTTTCCACCGTGGCAACTGCCAGCCCGGTGGCGTGGGCGATCGCCTTATTGCTGAGGCCCTGGCCGATCAGGCTGAAGATCTGCCGCTGGCGTGGGGTGAGCGCCGCCACTGGCCCGTTTGGTTCGGCGTCCTGGGGCGTCTCCTGCAGCAGGGCGGCCTCGATCACATTGCGCAGGGTTTCGTAGGTGGAGGTTTTATCCACCACTCCCACCAGCATCGCTTCGAGCTCCTCTGGGCACACAAAGCTGCTGGCCTGGGCCGAGAGCACCAGCGCCTTTGCCTCGGGTTGGAGCAGCCGCAGGAAGCGGGCCACCCCCAGGCCATCGCCGTCGGGCAGGGCCAGATCGAGGATCAGGGCATCTGGGCGGAGTTTGCGACAGGCTTCAAAGCCGTCGTGGCAATTAGTGGCCGTACCCACCACCTCCAAGCCGGGCAGTCCTTGCAGCATTTTGCAAAGCAGCTGCAGGAACATGACCTGGTCTTCCACGATCAGGCAGCGGAGGGTCAACCAGGATGCAGCCGGTGTACCACTGTGCTTGAGGAGCGGTGCCAGCCCCTCTTTTTGTAAGCCCTTGACGAGATTTGAACTCGTGACCTCTCCCTTACCAAGGGAGTGCTCTACCACTGAGCTACAAGGGCATGTGGAAGGTGGGCCGGGTTGGATTTGAACCAACGTAGGCAGAGCCAGCGGATTTACAGTCCGCCCCCATTAACCACTCGGGCACCGACCCGAACCACACCCGAAGAACTTACCAGCCGACCTTCTCCATGCAGCTGCTCGCTCTCCACGGTCCCAATCTCAACCTGCTGGGCACCCGCGAGCCGGGTGTTTATGGCAGTCAGACCCTTGATCAGGTCAACGCTGAGCTGGAGAGTCGCGCCCAGGCCCTGGGGGCGGCGATCAGCTGCTTTCAAAGCAACCATGAAGGCGCCCTGGTGGATCGCATCCACGAGGGCCGGGGCAGCGTAAATGGCATTTTGATCAATGCCGGCGCTTACACCCACAGCTCAATTGCCCTGCGTGATGCCCTGCTGGGGGTGGCGATTCCCTTCGTGGAACTGCACTTGAGCAACACCCACGCCCGCGAGCCGTTTCGGCACCATTCCACCCTGGCCGATAAGGCCCTGGGCGTGATCTGTGGCTTTGGGCCACTCAGTTACACCCTGGCCCTGGAGGGCCTGGTGGCCCACCTGCGAGCCCAGCCTTGATGGCCCGGGTGAAGTGGTTAGCGGCCCCCTCCAGCCCCGCCTGGCTGGAGCAGGCAATTGCCCAGCCAGAGCTGCTGTTGATTGACCACGCCCACTGCGAGCGCAAGGCTGCCGGCGTAGCCCTGCAGCTGATGTTTCGTTATCCCAGCGAGGTCGGCTTGGCGGCCGCCCTTAGCCCCCTGGCACGGGAGGAGTTGGAGCATTTCGAGCAGGTGCTGCAATTGCTGCAACGGCGCGGCGCATCCCTGCGCTCCCTGCCGGCCCCGGCCTACGGCTCGGCCCTCACGGCCCAGGTGCGCAAGGGCGAACCCCAGCGCATGCTCGATTCCTTTTTGGTGGCTGGCTTGATTGAGGCCCGCAGCCATGAGCGCATGGCCCTGCTGGCGGCCCATAGCCCCGATGCCGAGCTGCGAGAGCTGTATGGAGAGCTGCTGGCCAGCGAAGCGCGCCATTTCGGCCTCTACTGGCTGCTCTGCGAAGAGCGCTTCGGCCGTGAGGCCACGGTGGAGCGACTGCAGGAGCTGGCGGCGGCGGAAGTCGCAGCCCTCACAGGCGATCTCGCCGCTGCAGACCAGGTGCGCATGCACTCGGTGGGGGTTGATTTGGTGAGCTGACTTCGGCAGACAACACCTCCCACCCGACCTACAAAAGGTTGATGAGCCATCCAGCGGTGGGCCGCCAGCGGCTGCCACGCCACATCCAGCACGAACACAGAGATGGCAATCCGGCGGCCTTTCGCTGGAGTGTGCTGCTCAACAGCGGCCTCTCCGCTTTGCAGCTGGCCATTGGCATCGGCTTTGGCTCTTTGGCCCTGATCGGCGATGCCCTGCACAACCTCGGCGATGTGGCGGGGTTGCTGCTGGGCTGGGGGGCTGAGCGCCTCAGCGCCCTGCCCGCCAACAAGCAATTCACCTACGGATTTGGCCGCAGCACCCAGCTGGCTTCGATGATCAACGCGGCCTTGATCTTGATGGCATCCGCCGTTGTGATCGTTGAGGGCGTGCAAAGACTGGCCAAGCCGGTGGAGCTAACCCCTGGCCCGGTGGCGGTGGCGGCCCTGTTGGGCATTGCGGTGAACCTGGGCTCGGCCCGTTTGTTTGGCCACAACCACAGCCACGATCTCAACCGCCGAGCTGCGGTGGTGCACCTGCTCACCGATGCGGCGGTGAGTGCTGCGGTGCTGGTCAGCGCCCTGTTGATTCAGTTCACCGGCATCCACTGGCTTGATCCCTTCACCGGTATTGGCGTGGGCTTGGCCGTGGCCTGGTCCGGCTGGACCCTGCTGCGTCAGTCGGTGCTGGTGAGCCTCGACGGGATCCCGCCAGGCATCGATCGAGATGCGGTGGAACGCACCTTGGCCGAGCTGCCAGGGGTGGCGGCGGTGCATCACATTCATATTTGGGGCATGAGCACCTCCCAAACGGCCCTGACGGCGCACCTCCTGCGCGATCCCCAGCAGGTGGACGACATGGCCCTGCTGCATAGAGCAAAAGCTGAGTTGGCCCAGCTGGGCATCGATCATTCGACTCTTCAGTTAGAGCCTCTCCAGTTAGAGACACTGCAACTTGATTAAGACCGGAGCATTAGCTCAGCTGTCTTTGAACCGGTCGCGGATGGTGTTGACCTCCGGGAGATGGCACTTCAAGGCCTGAACGCAATCGCCATCGATCTTGCCCCTTTCAACTAAGCGCTCCAGCTCACCAATGGCCGCCTCCACAGACCAGGGTTCTTTATAAGGCCGGTGACTGGTGAGGGCGTCGAGAATGTCGGCGACGGCGATGATCCTGGCCTCTAGGGCGATCTCAGCGCCTTTAAGCCCATTGGGGTAGCCGCTGCCATCGAGACACTCGTGGTGCCCGGCCACCACGTTGCGCATCACCTGGGAATCGGGCAGGGTATCAAGTCCGAATTCGCCGATCATGCGCTCCAGCACGTCAATACCCTTTTGAACGTGGGTGTTCATCATGGCCCGCTCTTCGGGGTTTAGACCGCCGGACTTGAGCAGAATGCTGTCGGGAATGCCAATTTTGCCAATGTCATGCAATGGCGCAAATAAATAAAGGTGCTCAATGTATTCATCGCTTAAGTCGTGGCGAGGGGCTAGTTCCCTGGCGATTAGGCGGGAGTAATGAGCCATGCGCTCAAGATGATTGCCGGTTTCAAAGTCGCGGAGGCTGGCAAATTCGCGAGCAACCTGAGCCGATGTGGTAATCGAGCGAACTAAATTTAATTCGTTTGAGATTGTCAGGCTGATCAGGGTGTTGTAAACCTCAAGGCTGCGCTGAACTTTTTTGCTAAAAGCAGCTGGCTTCGATGAGTCGTAGAAAAGGAAGCCGATAAACTCCTGCCTCTCGTATAGGGGCACGGTGAAGGAGGAGCGGTAGCCCTCGTTTAGGAGCCATTGGGAGTGGGGATTGGCAGGATTTACGACATCGGCGATTTCATCCAAAATCCGAACGCTACGGTTAGCCGCTAAGGCGCTGAGGGAGGCGCTTTCGGAAAGGCGAAACTCATATCCCTTTATGGCTACGCCCTGGCGAGTGCTATGCACAAAGGTTTTGAGCATGTCATCGCTTGGTTCGTAGAGAGCGCAGGCGATGCGATCTACATCAGGAACCTGCTCCAGCAATTGCTCGTGCAGCTGCCGCAGCCTGAAATTGAGGTCATCGCCAACTTGACGGATCAGGCTGGCAGCTTCCTTGTTTCTCTCGGGCTCAGGGGGTGCGAGATGGCTGGCCGGAAATGTCATTTAGAGAGAAAACCCTAGGGAGTCTCTGGGCAACATAGGATTAAGAAGCTTCTGAATTCAAAACTGTCGCGTTCGACTGCAATTTGATTTAGCAGGGCTCCCATAAGTGCTCTG